>JAFANO010000462.1 GCA_019232645.1 Planctomycetaceae bacterium
CGATAATCGACCTATTGGACCCGGGAATCCTATTTTGGCCGAGTCACCTCACCGGTTGCGATTTGGGATCCCCCTGGCATCCCCCACCATGCATCGGAGGAGTGCGACATCGGGGCGATCCGCCTCGTTTTCTCCGGGACCGAGAGCGAGAGGAGCATATCAGATGACGACGAGTGAGCCGAGAGTGAAGACCGTGGCGACGAGGCCAACGAGAACGCCCTCCCTGGGGGAGGCCGATTCGCAACAACACAGGAAGGCTCAGCGCGCGGCGATCCTGTTGAAGCAAGCCAGCGACCCGACCCGGTTGCAGATCCTCCTGATGCTCCTCGACGGCGAGAGTCCCGTCGGCTCCCTGGGCGAGGACTTGAGCATGAGCCAGCCGGCGATCAGCCATCACCTGGCCCTGCTCCGCCACGGCGGGCTCATCACCCCTCGCCGACAGGGCAAGAGCAATTACTACGTCTTGACCGACGCGGGCCGTGAGCTGGCGACCATGGTCCAGTCGATGATCGTCGGGGAGGCGCCTCGATGACGCGAGCCGCCGGGCCGCCCGGGTCGGGGCTACGGCCGGCTCGCCGTTGTTGAAGAGCCGGAGCGGGATCGCCGAGGAGATCCAGGCATGGACCGCGTGGATGGCGTCGGCGAACGGGGCCCAGGAGAAACTGCCGGCGCGTCGCGACAGGGGTCGATCCGCGGCGGGAGAAGCAGCCCGATCGCGGGGACGTCCTCAGCGAGGACGGCCAAGCGCGGACAGTTCCGACAGTGGACGTCGAGGCTGGAGGTGGCGCGGAAGTCCCTCACTTGCCCGGCGCATGATCGCGGGGCCCTCCGGCCGAGCGTGCCGATCCCCACAAGGGATCCGGCGAGGGACCGTCGCCTTCAGGCGACGGGGGAATCGCCGTCCCTCAGCAAGAACGGGAAACACCCCGTACAGGCCATCCGATCCTTTGGTCTGATCGACTCCTCGCCCAAAGACACTCCTCGAGAGAGGAGCACCAGTTTCGCAGGGCGCTTCAAACCTTGCCGCGAGGCACGTTGAATCCGCCGGGGCCGCGAGGTCCCGGCAAGGGTCGCAGTCGATCGGCCTCAGGGATCGGCAAGGCGGGGCATGTCCCCGTCCGAGTACAGGTCCAAGCCGTCACCTCCTGGCGACGGTCGTTGACCTCTCCCCTCACGATCCTCATCCCGGGGCCGGCGATCAAGGGCGGCGCGGCTGCGTCGTTGCCCATGATCCCCGGTTCCTGCTAACGTGGCAACGAATTGAGGAGTCCGTCCCCCTCTCGGTCGCCTTTCATCCGGGAGCATCCCGCGGAGTGTCGAGGAACGCATGCATCCACCCCGCTATCTTTGCATCCATGGCCACTTCTACCAGCCTCCGCGAGAAAACCCCTGGCTCGACCTGGTCGAGGTGCAGGACTCGGCCGCCCCGGATCACGACTGGAACGAGCGGATCACGCGCGAGTGCTACGCGCCCAACACCCGCTCCCGGCTGCTCGACGCGCAGGGCCGGATCATCAACCTCTCGAACAACTACGCCTGGATGAGCTTCAACTTCGGGCCGACGCTGCTGTCCTGGCTGGAGCGTTCGGCGCCCGAGGTGCTGGAACGGATCGTCGAGGCCGATCGCATCAGCCGGGAGCGGCGGGGCGGCCACGGCAACGCCCTGGCGCAGGTCTACAACCACGTCATCATGCCCCTGGCCAGTGCCCACGACCGTCGGACGCAGGTGCTCTGGGGCATCGCCGACTTCCGCCATCGCTTCGGCCGGGATCCGGAGGGGATGTGGCTGGCCGAGACGGCCGCCGACGTCGCCTCGCTCGAGGCGCTGGCCGAGGCGGGCATCCGCTTCACCATCCTGGCTCCGCACCAGGCCAAACGCTGGCGGAAGGCCGGCGCCCAGGAGTGGGTCGAGATCCCGGGGGGGGTCGACCCCTCCCGCGCCTACTCGATCCGACTCCCTTCGGGGCGATCGCTGGCGCTGTTCTTCTATGACGGGATCATCTCCCGCCAGGTCGCATTCGAGCGGTTGCTCGACAACGGCGAGGTGTTCCTCGAGCGGCTCCTGCGCGGCTTCGACGACCGCCGCGAGCACGCGCAGCTCATGCACATCGCCACCGACGGCGAGTCCTACGGCCATCATCATGCGCACGGCGACATGGCGCTGGCCTACGTGCTGCACAGGCTGGCCAAGCACCCCGAGATCCGCCTGACCAATTACGGAGAGTTCCTCGAGCGGCACCCGCCCCAGTGGGAGGTCGAGATCCACGAGAAGACCGCCTGGAGCTGCGCGCACGGGGTCGAGCGGTGGAACTCGGACTGCGGCTGTAAGACCCGGGGCGACTGGCACCAGAAGTGGCGCGGGCCGCTCCGCCGGGCGTTCGACCAGCTGAAGGACCAGCTCGACCACGTCTTCAGCACCCGGGGGCGCGAGTGCTTCCCCGATCCCTGGGAGGCGAGGAACGCCTACATCGACCTGGTCCTCAACCGCAACCCGAAGGCAATCCGCCATTTCCTCCGCCGCCACGGGCACCCCGACCTCGACGATACCCAGATCGGCGACGCGCTTCGTCTGCTCGAGATGCAGCGCAACGCGATGCTCATGTACACCAGCTGCGGCTGGTTCTTCGACGAGCTCAGCGGGCTGGAGACGACCCAGTGCCTCCACTACGCGGCGCGGGCGATCCACCTGGCACGGACCTTCCGCCGCGACTGCGAGAAGAAGTTCGTCCAGTCGCTCAAGCTGGCGCTGAGCAACCTGCCGCAGTTCAAGCACGGCCGTGGGGTCTGGGAGCAATTGATCCGCCCCGCGATGGTCGACCTCGACCGGATCCTGGCCAACGCGGCGATCGGCCTGATCTACCCCGCGCGCGACGCGAACGGCCGGTTCTACTTGTTCGACCTCGAGGTCCTCGACCAGGAGGTCCGGAGCCGCGGCCCCAGCCACCTGGCCGTCGGCCGGCTCCGGATCCGCTCGGACCAGACGTGGGAGCTGGCCGAGTCGGCCTTCGTCGTCATCCACTACGGCGGCCTCGACTTCCACACGGTCCTCCGCCCGGTCGAGTCCCCCAGGGAGTACGAGGGCTTCAAGCATCGACTCCTGGAGGCGTACAAGACCGGCTCGCTGGCCGACGTCACCGCGCGGGTGACGCGCGAGTTCGAAGGCAAGATCCACCACCTCGACGACCTCTTCGTCGACGAGCGGCGGCGGGTCGTCGGCATCGTCCTCCAGGACCGGATCGAGGACTACCAGCGGACCTTCGGGCGGCTGACCGGCCAGGACGACGACGTGCTCAACCGCCTCGGCAAGATGCACTTCCCGATCCCCAAGCCGCTCCGCGCGGCGGCCTCGTCGTACCTCGACCTCGAGTTGCGGCGGGAGCTCGACCGGCTGGACGCCGAAGGCAGCCTGGAGCGGATCCGGGGCCTCTACGAACGCGGCAAGACCTGGGGCTACCAGCCCGAGCACGAGCTGCTGTCCAGGGCGCTGTCGGAGGCGCTGTGGCGGACCCTGAGCCGGCTCGACGCGGACGCCGACCTCCTCGAGCTGGCCGCGCGGGCGGGCCACCTCCTCGACGCCGCCGCGTTGCTGGGCCTGACGCTCGACCTCTGGAAGGTGCAGAACGTGCTGCTCGACTCGTACTCGCAGCTCGCCGCATCGGGCACCATGACCGAGGCGATGCACGACCACCTGGCGAAGCTGGCCGCTAAGCTCAACCTCTGCCGCGACCTGCTCGGCTGGCGGCCGTGACCGCCCGCCGCACCGAGGCCGATGGTCAGGGTTCACGGCGCGATCCGTACCTCTCCTCCCAGGGAGGAGCATCCCTCATGCGGGCCAGCCGCCATCGGCTGGCCCGCATGATGCTGAAGACCGAGATCGGACACCCGACCTGTCGCGCCCTGATACGCATTCCAGGGAGTTTGTGCGCTCTGTTCGGATCTCAAATTTGAGATTTCAGATTTCAAATCAGCAGACCGAGCACATGAGATTCCTGGAATCCGTATTACTTGATCGTGAACGCGAGCACCGGGTCGAAGTCCGTCGGGTTGGTCTTGAGGCATTCGATGGCGCGCCCCAGGAGGGTGAGGGCGGGCAGGTCATAGTTGCCTTCCTGGCCGGCCAGGAGGGGAGCGAGGGTCCGGCAGGCCTCGGACCAGCGCCGGGCCTCGAAGCTGCTCAAGGCCTTCTCGTATTCCTCGGCCCGAGCTCTCCACTCGGGGTCGGGCTCGATCGCGTGCAGCTCGTGGAGATCGGTCGCGCGCTCGATGCCGACGACCCGGATGGTGCAGAGCCGCCGCGTCGCGAACGTGCCGCCCAGTTGCGCATGCGTCGTGCCGGTGATCAGGGTCGGGATGCCGATCTGCTTGGTCGCCCCCTCGACGCGGCTGGCCAGGTTGACCGTTTGGCCGAGCGGCCCGTACTTGAACTTCTGGAGGCTGCCGGTGTTGCCGACGAGGGCCTCCCCGGTGTTGATCCCGATCCCCAGCGCCAGCGTGCCCCCGATCCGGTCCCGCCAGCGGGCGTTCAGCTCGGGCAGCTCGGCCTGCATCAGCATCGCCGCGCGGCAGGCACGGGCGGAGTGATCGGGCTGATCGACGGGGGCGTTCCACATGGCGAGGATGCCGTCGCCGACGTAATCCACCACGACGCCCCCCTGTTCGAAGATCCGCGCCGTGAGCCGCTCGAGCACCTGATTCATCATCAGGCAGGTCTCGCGCGGGCCGAGGCGCTCGGCCAGGCGCGAGAAGCCCCGGATGTCGCTGACCAGGATCGTGACCTCCCGGATGCGGCCCTCGAGCATGCTGGCGTCGCGGTCGAGCTCGCGCGCCAGCTCGCACGAGAAGAACTGCTCGAATTGGACGGAGCGGCGCATCGCCTCCAGCTCGCTCTCGCGCCGGGCCAGGCCGGCACCCACGGCCGCGGCGAGCACCTGGACCAACTGTGCCTCGAGCGGGGAAATCTCGGCCATCCTCCCCGTGTGCACGACCGTCGTGATATCGCGGAGCCTCGCGCCGTAAACCACGCCGATGACCTCGGTCCCCTCGGTGTTGAAGACCGGCGAGGCCACCACGGCGTTCACCCCCCAGAGGCTCTCGGTCGTGCTGCAGGGGCCCAGCATCCGGAAGAACGTCCGGCGCTCCTGGCAGACGCGCTCGAGGATCGTCTTGCTGTAGATGAACGTCTCATGGGCGTCGGGGGGATAGCCGGCCTCGACCTTCCAGTCGCGATCCTTGCGCGACAGGACCAGCCCGCGGTCCAGGCCGATCAGCTCGACCACGGCGCGGGCCGTCTCCTCGAAGAAGGCGTTCGACGAGGCGGCGGCGCGTTGCACGGCCACGACCCTCTCGAACCAGCGCGCCAGTTGCTCGGCCTGCGGGGTCTCGTCCAGCCCGGCCAGCGAGGGGACCACCCGCTCTTCCGGCCGCGCCTCGGCGAAGTCGGACGTGCCCGTGCCCATCACCAACCCCGACGCCCCCCCCTCGGCCGGGGGCGAGGCCGTCGCGCCCAGCGGCCTGGTCGCGCCGCCGAAGGAGATCGGCCTGGCGATCGTCCCCATCTCCTCCACCGACCCTTCCTCGCTCCCCTCGGGCGCGATCTCGATGAGCGTCGCCCCGACCGTCAACCGGACCGGCAGGTCCAGCTCGCAGGACGTACACGGCTCGATCGGGGTCCCGTTGGCCAGGTCGGCCTTGACCTTCTGGCTCAGGTTCATGATCCGGACCCGGTCGCCGGGCAGCTCCTCGACCAGCAACTGGCTGGCCGAGACGTACGGGTCCTGGACCACGTGCTCCGGCCCGCCGAGCTTCGGTTGTCGTCCCAGCTCGATCGGCCCGCTCTCGTGCCTGAATCGGGTCCGCTCCCGCTTGTTCGAGACGGAGAAGCAGAGCATCACTCCCTTTCCTCGTTCGGGGCGCCGACCGGCCCGGCCTTCGAGGCCCGACCCGGGGAGGACGGATGACCGGACCTGAAGGCGGTACCTCGTCGGCCCACGCCGTCGTGGAAACCGTCCTGGGCCGTTGAAGGACCTCGGTCGAGATCGTGGGACATGCCCCTCGATCCCGCGCCGCCCTGGCACGACAATTGGCAATCTCGACCTGACGAGACGCGTGCTCTCATGTGGTCCGGCCCACCTCCTCGACATCTTCGCGCGAGTCGCGCGTCAATCGCGTCCATTTCCGCCCCTCTCGGGGCGTCGGGCGTGCGCGGCGGTGTATGCTCTGGAGACGGGTCGTCGCGCACCGCGCTGCGCGTGGGGCGGCGACCGCTCGGGAATCGAGGGACCGCCCGATGATCCACATATTCTGCCGATCGCACGGGTTCGGCCGCAAGTCCAGGTCCGCCCATGGACGGAGAAAGCCGCGCGCGAGCCCGGAAATCGCGCCCCTCGAGGGGCGCGCGCCGCTGGCGATCCTCGGCTTGAGCGCGCAAGCCAGTCCCGCCCTCATCCGCCCCATCAACCCGATGAACCAGCCCAAGGGGCTGATCACCGTCACGTCCATCCGCCCGATCACGCTGTCTGGGTACGTCGCCGAGAGCGGCACCGCCACCCCCACGGTGACGTTCCGCGTCGTGGACCAGTTCGGCCGCGACCAGCCCAGCGGCACACTGACGCCGCAGCTCGTCACCGCCGTCAACCCGGCAACGAACTTGCCCATCCCGCCAGCGACGTACTTTTTCAACGGCAGGATCGGGCTCAGCCTGGCCCATCCCCCGGGCGGCAGTCGTCAGTACACGCTCATCGTGACCGCCAATGATGGCGCCGAGACGGTCAGCACCACGCTGATCGTGCCCCCGGCCACGTTCTTCCACCGGCACCGGTCGATCCCGTTAAATCTCTCATGATGATGGGGAGTCGTGACGATTGACCCGGCCTGGGCTGGGCTCTATGCTAAACTAATGCCCATGAGCCCCCGCTTGGTCGAGCGGATCGCGCGTCGGTCCCGGAGGTGAGTGGCATGTATTGGAATCATCCCTCAGTTCCGGGTCAAGCCGATGACGCCCGATCGATCGTCGAGGAGCTTCACGAGATTCAGAAGCGTTGCGGATACCTGCCCAAGGCTGAGCTGGAGGCGCTCTCCGAACGTCGTCGAGACACCCCGCTGCATCGTCTGCACGAGGTGGCGAGCTTCTTCCCGCACTTCCGGTTGCAGAAACCTCCGGCGGTGGAAGTGCGGGTCTGCCGTGACATGTCGTGCCACCTCCGCGGCGCGCCCGGGCTGCGTCGGAACCTGGAGGAGCTGGCGGCGGAGATCGGTCAAGGCCAGATCTGGGTCGGCGGGGTCTCATGCCTCGGCCGCTGCGACGGCGCGCCGGCCATCATGATCGGCGAGCATGTTTATCAAGGCAAATCGAACGACTCCTACCGCGATCTGATGCGCAGGGCCCTGCCCCTGCCCGGCCTCGAGGGGGAGGCCGCCTTGCAACCCGGGCACTCCGACCGCTCGCCGCTGGGCTGGAAGATCGACCCTTACGGCGGCCGCGAGGAATACACGGCGTTCCGCCGCTTCGTCGCCGAGCCCAACGGCGACAAGCTGATCGAGGAGCTCAAGATCGGCGACCTCCGCGGCATGGGCGGCGCGGGCGTCTGGGCGCACCAGAAGTGGAACGATGTCCGGCAGGCTCGGGGGGATCGGAAGTTCATCGTCGTCAACGGCGACGAGAGCGAGCCGGGGACGTTCAAGGACCGTGAGCTGTTGCTGCGCACACCGCACCTGGTCATCGAGGGGGTGCTGCTCGCCGGCTGGCTGTGCGGCGCCGAGCGCGGCTACATCTATATCCGGCACGAGTACGAGGAGCAGATCGAGGCCTGCCGCGCGGCGATCGCGCGGGCCGAGGCGATGGGCCTCTGCGGCCGCGACGTGCTGGGCACGGGGCAGGCGTTCCCGATCGAGGTCTTCGTCAGCCCGGGCGGCTACATCTGCGGCGAGCAGAGCGCGCTGATCGAGGCGATGGAGGACCATCGCGCCGAGCCCCGGAACAAGCCGCCGCAACTGGAGACCAACGGCCTCTACGACAAGCCGACGCTGCTCAGCAACGTCGAGACCTTCGCCTGGGTGCCGTCGATCCTGCTCCACGGCGGCGCCTGGTACCGCGACCTGGGGGTCAACGGGGCCAAAGGGGCGCGGTTCTTCTCGCTCAGCGGCGACGTGAACCGGCCGGGCGTCTTCGAAGTGCCCAGCGGGATCACGCTCCGCGAGCTGATCGACCTGGCCGGCGGCCTCCGCGCCAGGCAGCGGCTCAAGGCGTTCGCCGCGTCGGGGCCGTCGGGCGGCTTCCTGCCCGCGCGGCTGCCCAAGAGGAAGCTCCCCGAGGCCTTCGCCGCCCGGCTCGCGGCGCGCGAGCGGAAACACCACGAGGGGGGGGGGCCGCCCCCCAGCGAGACCGACTACGACATCCTCGACCTGGAGCTCGACCTCCAGACGATGCGCGACATGGGCCTGATGCTCGGCGCCGGCCTGGTCGTCTACGGACAGTTCGCCGACATCCTCGACCAGGCGGTCAATGCCACCGAGTTCTTCCGCAACGAGTCGTGCGGCAAGTGCGTCCCCTGCCGGCTCGGCTCGCAGAAGATGACCGAGCTGGGCAACGACATCCGCGACCAGCGCTACGACGAGCAGAGCTTCCTCCCCGTCGAGGGCCTGATGACCGAGCTCCAGCGGGCGATGGAGATGAGCTCGATCTGCGGGCTGGGCATGGTCGTGGGCAACCCCCTGATCACCGCCATCCGGAGTTTTCGCCAGGACGTGGGTCGCTACCTGAGGCCCGGCGACGTCATGACGATGCCCGACGCCGACATCTTCGCGACGTCCGACATGAAGCTCCTGACGTCCGACATGAAGCTCCTCCAGGAGAGATCCCGATGAGCACGGTGACGCCCGATGAAGAGCTGATGATCGTCGAAGGCGAGGAGGGCCTCTTCGCCCGCGACTTCGAGGGGCGGCTGATCCGGATGGACAAGGTGACCGCCGACGACTTCGCCCGCGACGTCACCGTCAAGATCGACGGCAGGACGATCACGGTCAAGAAGGCCGTCCCCGCGACCGACGAGCAGGGCAACATCCTCCGCGACGAGCACGGCCTGGCCATCCCCCGCGCCACGACCATCTACGACGCCACCTCGATGCTGTTCAAGGACCGGACGATGGGCGACGAGGGGTGGGTCGGCAACCCGATCCCGATCCTCTGCCACCGCGACTACATGGCGCCGGTCGGCGTCTGCCGCGTGTGCGTCGTCGAGATCTCCAAGATGAAGCGCGGCAAGGTCCAGCGCGAGCGGAAGCTGCTGCCCGCCTGCCACCACCGCGTCGAGGACACGATGGAGGTCCAGACGATCGAGTCGCCCGACCTCGAGGCGCGGGAGCGGGTCCGTTCGGCGGTCCGCATCCTCACCGAGCTGCTCATGGCGGACCACCCGGCCCCGTGCGCCAAGGAGAAGAAGACTCACGATTGCGAGCTGGAGGCGCTGGCGCGTCGGCTCGAGATCGGCCCGCCCCGCTTCTCGCGGCGCGAGCCGCGCCCGCAGGACGACTCGTCGCTGGTCATCGACGTCGACCACGGCGCCTGCATCCTCTGCGACCGTTGCATTCGGGGCTGTAACGACATCCGCGACAACCAGGTCATCGGCCGGATGGGCAAAGGGTACAACGCGCGGATCGCCTTCGACCTCGACGCGCCGATGGGGGCCTCGTCGTGCGTGGCCTGTGGCGAGTGCATGGTCTCGTGCCCGACCGGCGCGTTGACGCACCGCGCGGCGGTCAAGGCCGACCCCTGGAAGGATGTCGACCCCAAGCCCGAGTCGGTCCCGGCCCTGGACCTGATCGAACACCCGATCGCCGAGATCCGTCGCGCCTTCCGCCGCGTGTCGCGGCCGTTCCTCGAATGGAACTCGCGCGCGATCGTCCGGCGGAAGTTCAATGCCGGCGAGGTCATCTGCCGCGAGGGCGAATACGGAGCGACGGCCTTCTTCGTCGAGTCGGGCTCGGTCGATGTCTACCTCAACTCGCCCCAGGTGCACGTCAACGACAAGGCCGAGCGCGGCTTCTTCGGCCTGGTCCGGCGGTTCACCAGCATGCTGTCGCCGCAAGCGGAGGACGCCCGCGACGAGGAGTTGAACCAGGACGTCTTCATCACCATCGACGCCCCCGTCCTCCTGCCCTACGGCAAGCCGACCGCCTCGATGGGCCCCGGCAGCCTCTTCGGCGAGATGACCTGCATGAGCTTCTACCCCCGCTCGGCGACCGTCCGCGCGGCGGAAGACGGCACGACGGTGCTGGAGATGCTCCGGAACGTGCTCTACATCATGCAGCGCAGCCCGGCCTTCCGCAAAGTCCTGGAGGATCGCTACCGCCAGAACGTCATCGGCACCCACCTGCGGAGCGTGCCGATCTTCGCCGGGCTGCGGCGCAACGAGAAGGTCTTCGCCAGGTTCGTCGAGGAGATGCGGAACAAGGTGCAACTGCGCCGCTGCGAGCCGGGCGAGGTGATCTTCCGCCAGGGCGCCTCGGCCGACGATGGCTTCTACCTCGTCCGGAGCGGCTTCGTCAAGGTCTCGCAGACCCGCCCCGGCGGCGAGTTCGTGCTCAACTACATCGGCTCGGGGGGCTACTTCGGCGAGATCGGCCTGCTCTCGGACATCCCCGAGATCCGCGCCGTCGCCCCGCCCGGCACCCGGACCGCCACCTGCACGGCGCTCGACCACGTCGACCTGGTCCGGATCACCGCCCGGGACTTCCGCGACATCGTCAACCGCTTCCCCGACGAGCTGAAGCAGCCGCTCATCGAGGGGGCGGTGCGGACGCTCGAATACGGCCGGGTCGCCGCGCAGAACGTGCAGATGAACTCGCTCGGCAGCTTCATCGCCCAGGGGCTGATGGAGGCGCAAAGCCTCCTGGTGCTCGACCTGGAGAAATGCACGCGATGCGACGAGTGCACCAAGGCCTGCGCCGACGCGCACTCGGGGGTCACGCGGCTGATCCGCGAGGGCCTGCGGTTCGACAAGTTCCTGGTCGCCAGCTCGTGCCGCTCATGCCAGGACCCGTACTGCATGGTGGGTTGCCCGGTCGGCTCGATCCGGCGGCGGAACACGCTCGAGATCATCATCGAGGACTGGTGCATCGGCTGCGGCAAGTGCGCCGAGAATTGCCCCTACGGGAACATCAATATGCACCCGTTCCCGACCGGCGAGCGCGTCCCCGACGCGACCGGCCGGCTGGTCCCCGTCGTGCAACAGAAGGCGACGACCTGCGACCTCTGCCGCGATCTCGGCCCCAACGCCGAGCCGAGCTGCGTCTACGCCTGCCCGCACGACGCCGCCCACCGGATGAAGGGGAGCGACCTCCGCGCGCTGGTCGAACGCGCCTCAGCCTTTTAACTGCGAACTCGGCCTCGAGCTCGTCGGAGAGGAGGCGCGGCTCAAGGACCTGACATGCGGGCCTCGTGACGCCTCCGAAGCTCGGCGACGAACGCGGCATGCTCGGGGCTGGCCAGGCCGAGGTTCAATGCGGCGATCAGGGCGCGGTCGTCGTCGCGCAGGAACGCATCGACGTCGAACCAGAGGCCGGGGAAGGCCCGCGAGCGGATCAGGCCGTCGGGATCGCGCCCCAGGGGCCGGAATCGGCCATCGGCCGTCGCGAACGAGTGGACTTCCGCGCCGGAGACGGAGTGGACGACATATTCACGGACCCCGGCCCGCTCATATTCGCGGAGCTTGGCGTGGAGGTCGATCGAGCGACTGCTCAGGGCGACCTCGATGAACAGCTCCGGGGCTCCGTATGTGTAGCCGTCTTCGCCGTCCCGAGTCTGCCCGCCGAACTCCGGCAGGACCAGGAGGGCCGAATCGGGCTGTACCTCGGCCTCGCCCCCCATGATCGTCGTCGCGTTGTTCTGGCTTCGGGTCCCCGCCGTTGCGGTGCGATAGAGATAGAGCAGGCCCGAGAGACGATTGTCCGATTCGCCGTGTCGGATCTCGAGGGGGGACGACATCACATTCACGATCCCTTCGATCAGCTCGGCGCGGAAGTGCTCGGGGGACTTCAGATAACGCTCGTGGAATGTCTTCTGATCCATCCGCTCGCCGTTCTCCAGCGGGCCGAAGCCCCGGGCATCGAGCAGGCCGGGAGCGTGCTCGGTCGAGCCCCGATCGATCGTGGCCATCGGTCGCTACGCCTCCTCTCGGCGGGGACATCACTCGTCGAGCTTGGCCTTGACGTATTCCAGCGCCCGCTCGAGAGCGGCAGGGATCTGCGCGAGGTCCTTGCCGCCGGCCTGCGCCAGGTCGGGACGGCCGCCGCCACCGCCGCCGACAATCGGCGCGACCTCCTTGAGCCACTGGCCGGCGTGGAGGCCGCGAGCGATGAGGTCGGGGGTAAGCCCGGCGGCCAGGTGGACCTTGCCGTCCAAAACCGACGCCAACAGCACGGCCAGCCTGGCCGGCGACTTGCGGCGGAGGACGTCGATGAATTGCCGGAGCTCGTCGGGCGTCGCGGCGTCGAGCGCGCGGGTCACCACGGTCGCGTCGCCGACCGTGTCGGCGGCATCGAGGAGCTCGTCGGCCGAGACCCGCGGCGAGGCGTCGGTCCGCCGCTGCGCGGCCTGCCTCTTCAGCGCCTTGACTTCCTCGAGCAGCGCGGCGACCCGCTCGCCGATGAGCCCCGGCGCCACCTTCAGCGCGGCGGCGACCTCGGCGAGCATGTCCTCTTCCTGCCGGACGTGGTCGAGCGCCGCCTCGCCCGTCAGCGCGGTGATCCGGCGCGTGCCGGCCGAGACCGACTCCTCGCCGACGATCTTGAACAGGCCGACCCGGCCGACGTTGTCGAGGTGGGTCCCGCCGCAGAGCTCGCGCGAGAACTCGCCCATCGTCACGACGCGGACGACCTCGGGGTACTTCTCGCCGAACAGCGCCATGGCGCCCAGCGCCCGGGCCTCGTCGATCGGCATCGTCGACCAGGTGATCGGCTCGCCCCGGAGGATGCGCCGGTTGACCGTCTCCTCGATGGCGCGGAGCCGCTCGCGGCCGACCGCCTCGGGGTTGGCGAAATCGAATCGGAGGCGGTCGGGCTCGACCTTGCTGCCGGCCTGTTGCGCATGCGTGCCCAGGTGCAGGTGCAGGGCGTGGTGCAGGACGTGGGTCGCCGAGTGGGCGCGGCGGATCGCCTCACGCCGCTCGGCGTCGACCTCGGCCCGCGCCTGGGCGTTGAGCCGGACGGTCCCCTCGACGACCCGGCCGACGTGGAGCGTGAAGTCGTTGTCCTTCTTCGTGTCCTCGACGCGGAAGGCGAAGCCCTCGCCCCGGATCATGCCGGTGTCGCCGACCTGGCCGCCCGCCTCGCCGTAGAACGGGGTCCGGTCGAGGATCAGGATGATCGGCGGGCCGCCGTCGGACGCCGAGGCCGACTCGGACAGGTGCTGCTGCTCCAGGATGCCGATGACCAGGCCGTCGGCCTCGGTCGTCTGGTAGCCGAGGAACTCGCTGCCGTGGTGGTACGACTTCTTGAGCACGTCGAGCGGGCCGGTCGCGAAGACGGCGGCCGCCTCGGTCGGGCCCCGCGAGACGACGGCATGCTTCTGCCGCTGCCGCTCGAAGCCCGGCAGGTTGACGCGCAGGTTGTGGTCGGCCGCCAGGCTCTGGGTGATCTCCACCGGGATGCCGTACGTCTGGTGGAGGTCGAACGCGTCCTCGCCCGAGACGACCTCCGAGCCGGCCGCCCGGGTCTTGCGGAACGTGTCGTCGAGCCGCCTCAGGCCGTTCTCGACGTTCCGGAGGAACTGCTCCTCCTCCTCGCGGACGACGGTCTGGATCCGAGGGACGCTCCCCCCGAGCTCGGGGTAGGGGCGGCCCATGACCTCGGCGACCGTGGGCACGAGCCGGTAGAGGAACGGGTCGCGGTGCCCCATCTGGTAGGCGTCGAGCACCGCCCGGCGCAGGAGCCGGCGGATGACGTAGCCCTGCTTCTCGTTCGAGGGCTTGACATTCTCGTGGATGCAGAAGGTGAGGGCCCGCGCGTGGTCGGACATCCGGCGGATCCGGACGGCCCCCGGGGTCTCGGGCTCGTAGCGGACGCCCAGCACCTCGGCGGCGGCGGCGACGATCGGCCGGAAGATGTCGATGGCGAAAACCGTCGGCACCCCCTGGAGGCAGGCCGCCGCGCGCTCCAGGCCCATCCCGGTGTCGATGTTCCTCTTGGGCAGCGGCTCGAGCTGGCCGGGACCGACCCGGTTGAACTGGGTGAAGACCAGGTTCCAGATCTCAACTTCCTTGGGCCCGTTGCCGTGGAAGAAGATCTCGGAGCAGGGGCCGCAGACGCCGTTGGGGCCGTGCGTCGGCGCGCCGGCGGGCCAGAAGTTGTCGTCCTCGCCCATCCGCGCGATCCGCTCGGCGGGGACGCCGACCTCGTCGTGCCAGATGCCGAAGGCCTCGTCGTCGTCGAGGTAGACGGAGATCGTCAGGCGGTCGCGGTCGATCTTCAGGACCTTGGTCAGGAACTCCCAGGCCCAGTGGATCGCCTCGCGCTTGAAGTAGTCGCCGAAGCTGAAGTTGCCCAGCATCTCGAAGAACGTCTCGTGGAACGCCGTCTTGCCGACGTTCTCGATGTCGCCGGTGCGGAGGCACTTCTGGCAGGTGGTGGCGCGGGTGAAGTGGGGGTCGCCCAGGCCGAGGAACTCGCGCTTGAACTGGTTCATCCCGGCCGGCGTGAACAGCACGGTCGGGTCGTTGGGCACCAGCACGTCGCTCGGCTTGCGGACGCAACCCTTGGAGGCGAAGAAGTCGAGGTACGCTTCGCGGAGTTCGTCGGTGGTCATGGGTGTCGATGTGTCCCAGGGCGTGTGCGACACGCCAGCAGGTCCCGGCGTGCGGTACACGCCCTCGTCGGCCCCTTCGGGCCTGAATCGAATGGTAGCGGATCCGGATCGGAAATGGAATCCGCGCCGGCCGAGGGCGGCCAGACTCCATGACTTGTGGCTCAGTCGACCGCGACCGTGCGCGCACGCACGAGGTGATCCGTCCACGCCCGGGTCACTTCACGGTGACCGGCCCCAGGTCGGTGAGGAACGTGACCGGCCCGTCGCGGTCTGCGACGGCCTTGGCGAAGTCGCGGGGGTTGCGGACGCCCTGGCCGGCGACCGACTTGATGACCTGCCCGCGCTTCAGGCCGGCCCGCTCGGCGGGGGAGTCGGGCTCGACCTCGGCCACCGCCACGCCGCCCCCCGCCATGGCGCTGAGGATCCCGTCGCCGAAGGTCGTCTGGGGCAGGGTGCTGGTGTAATCGACCCGGAGGCCCCGCCAGGCCGGGGCGCGGTTGGTGGCGATCACCCCCTCGACGCGGAGTTTCGCCAGCTCGACGCGACGTTCCAGGACCTCGCCGCGGCGGAGGATCCGGAGCGTGACCGGAGTGCCGGCGGGCAGGGCATTGATGGCCAGCAGCAGGCCGTCGGCGTCCTGGACCGGGGTCTCGCCGACGGCGAGGATCGCGTCCTCGGCCTGCACGCCCCCCTCCCCGGCCGGGCTGTTCGGCTGCGCGTCGCGGACGTGGTTCGAGCCGCCGGGGTCGAGAAGGATGCCGAGCAGGCCATATTCCACCTCCTTGCCTTGGCGCAGCGACTCGACCGCGCGGCGGCCCATCGCGTCCATCGGGATGGCGTAGCCGGCCAGCGCGTCGAAGCCGGCCGCGTTGGCGCTGGTGGTGGTCAGGCCGACCAGTTCCCCGATGATGTTGATGACGGCGCCGCCGCTCATGCCGAGGTTCAGCTTGGCGTCGAGCTGGAGCAGGGTCGGATAGTTGCTGAGCTGCAGGCCCTTCTGACGCCGCTCGTTGGCCGAGACCTCGAGCCGCCGGGCGACGTTGGCCAGGATGCCCCAGCTGGCCGTGGGCCGGCCGTCGCGGCCGGCCGCGTTGAACGGATTGCCCAACGCCAGCAGGAACGACCCCTTGCGCAGCTTGGTCGCGTCGCCCAGCGGGATCGGCTTGAGCTTCGGCGGCGCGACGCCCCGGGACTCGCGGGGGACGAGGACCGCCAGGTCGCTCCGCGGGTCGGCCGCGATGATCTCGGCGTCGAAGCTTTGCCGGACCAGCGCGCGAACCTTGATCCGCCTCGCCCCCTGGACGAGGTGGAAGGCCGTGAGGATCTCGCCCCGATCGCCGATGACGACCCCCGAGCCGTAGTCGAAGGAGATCTCGTCGGCGCCGATCGGCTCGGCGAACTCGACGGGGTTGCGGCCCCGGATGGCCGTCGTCTCCTCGTTCTCCGACTTCTCCCGCGCGATCGCCACGACCGAGGGCTCGGCCTTGGCGATCGCGTCGGCCAGCACCATCTCGAGCGCAGCGACGACCTCCTGGCCCGCCTCCGGCGTGGGCTCGGGCGGGTCGGCCCACCCCAGGAACACGAAGGCCAGGGGAGCCAGGATCGGCATCGGCGGTCACCTCACCCTCGGCCCGGGGTCGTCGGCCGGAAACGCATCAGGCGGTCCCCGCGCGACCGAGCCTTTAAATACCATCTTTTCCAGTTCTCGGGGCCAGAGCAACCCGAGATTGCCGAAACCTCGAGGACTGTGACCAAGCCCGGCCACCTGGCCTCGAGGAATTCAGCCCCGCGGAGTTGACAGAGGCCCAAGACCAGACCATATTGGTTGCATCGGGAAGACACCTCACACCCTCATTTAATTGGATAATCCCACACTTCCCGCCGATCCCTTTCCGCCGACCGCGACGGACAAAGGCCGTGGGGAGTCTCCCCCCAAGCCAAGCCTGATTTGTCGAGACGGAGCATCCCGGAGCACCCTTTCCCAACTGCCCCTGCCGTTCCCACTCGAACGATTCGAAATCCAACGTGGCAAAATGGAGAGAGGGCAAATCCGGGTTTTTCGCCGAGTGTCCCTTTGCTCTGATACGAGTCCCAGGGATTTTGGGCACCGCTCTGCTGATTTGAAATTTGAAATCTCAAATGTGAGATCCGGATAATGTGCACAAAAGATCCGGAATGCGTATGAGTCGTTTGCGTGCAATTGCATGCGATTCCCCTTATCTCTGCTGCTGATCGCGGGAGATCCTGGCGATGCCGAAGCTGTCCCGGTCGACGAGTGCATGGAGTGGACGGGTCGAGGCGTGGGCCCTGTTCGTGTTTGCCAGCCTGACCTGCCTGACGCTGGTGCCCTTGCCCCGGCTCCGCGCCCAGGATGCCAGGGCCGAGTCCTCGGCCGCATCCGCCGCCGAGTCGAGGGCGGGCGTCGAGGCGGCTCCGCCCAAGCCCAAGTCGATGCTCCGCTGGGCGCTCGAGGCCTCGGGCCCGATCGGGATCTTCTTGCTCTGCCTCTCGGTCTACTTCACCACGGTGGTCATCCGCCTGTTCCTGGAGGTCCGCGTCAGCGAGGCCGTCCCGCCCGCGCTGGTCGAGAAGCTCGAGACCTCGATCAAGGAGCGGAAGTTCCAGGAGCTCTACGACGCCTGCCGCGACAACGAGTCGTTCCTGGCCAAGCTCGTCCGGACGGGCGTCGCCAACCTGCCCAACGGCCGCCCCGAGGCCAAGGAGGCCATGAACATCGCCACCGACGAGATCGTCACCGGGCTGGAGTCGCGGATCAGCTACCTGGCCATCATCGGGCAGCTCGGCCCGATGATCGGGCTGGTCGGGACGATCTGGGGCATGATCATGAGCTTCCAGGAGATCGCCACCGCCGCGGGCTCGCAGCCCAAGCCGGAGAAGGTGGCCGAGGGGATTTCGACCGCGTTGTTCATCACCCTCGAGGGGGTCGCGCTGGCCGTCCCGGCGATCTTTTTCTTCTCGTTCTTCCGCAACCGGATCGCGGTGATCACGATGGAGGCGACCAAGATGGCCGACCGGACGATCGCCTCGCTGGTGGCCGCCGCCAAGCAAGCCAAGTCGGCCTGACACTTCGCCCTCCGACAGAGGACCTGAGCCATGTCCGCCTCGATGAGCAAGGAGATGAGGGCCGAGCCGAACCTCACGCCGCTCCTCGACGTCGTCTTCCAACTGATCACCTTCTTCATGCTGGTGATCAACTTCAGCAACGAGAACTACGACGCGCGAGTCCGCCTCCCGGTCGCCACCTCGGCCCGGCCGCTCGAGGAGGGGGATAAGGTGAGTGAGGACCGGCTCGTCCTGAATGTGGACAAGCAAGGCCATCTGCTGATCCTGGGCGAGTTGCTGCCCCAGCACCGGGCGCTGCGGGAGATCAAGCACCAGGCCGCGCTGGTCAAGCTGAACCTCAAGGCCGCCGGCGTCAAGCCCCCGGCCGACGGCAGCCTGCCGACGACGATCATCCTCCGCGCCGACCGCGACACGCCGTTCTCGATGCTCTTCAGCCTGATCACCGCCTGCCAGGCGCAGGGCTTCCGCAAGTTCGCGCTGAAGGCGATGAGCGGGACCTGAGGGCGCTCGGCCTTTCCACTTCCACTGGTTGCAGACGATCCGGGGGTGGCCCGTTGAGCCGCGGAAAGCGATCCGAAGAGAACGTGGACGTGCCGATCACGCCGATGCTCGACATGGCGTTCCAGCTCCTGACCTTCTTCATCCTGACGTATCACCCGATGCCGGCTGAAGGCCAGTTCGTCATGAACCTGATGCCCGAGTCACCGGCGGCAAGCATCTTCGACAAGGCCGAGACCCCGAACGATGCCACGCCCAACCCCGACCTCCCGGCGACGCTCAAGACCCTGCCCACGACGCTCCGCGCCGGCGAAGGGGGCCAGCTCGGCCAGGTCACCATCGGCGAGAACGAGGTGCAGGGCATGGCCGCGATGAAGAAGGAGCTGGAGACGATCCTCAAGGACCCGACCTTGCCATTCAATCAGACGCTGATCAAGGTCGATCCCAACCTGAAGTACTCCGAGCTGATGTCGGTGATCAACGTCTTCTCGGACCTGAAGGTGACCAAGATCAGCTTCGCCGAGCTGGCCGATGAGGGGGGTGGACAGCAATCCGGCCCGTCCCGATAACAGGGTATTGCGGGTCCTAGGGATTTCATGCACTCAGTCCGCTCCGCGGATTCGTAAAGGGATATCTCGAATTCGAGATTCCGGATTCGAGTTCCGAATGGCTCTTCCCGGGTTACGGGGACCTAATCACTTCAAGTCCGCCATAAACCTTTATAATTGAATTCGCGATTTAATCCGGAATCTCGAAACCGGAATCTCGAAACCGGAATCTCGAATCCGAGATCCGTACAGGATGCGCAATAGATCCGGAACGCGTCTGAGAGTCCTGGGATGGGTGGCCCGAGCCACCGCCGTCGTGGGATCCGCTGAGCCGGGTCGAACCGGAGGAAGGAGACGCGTCGTGAGCAAGCCCAACCCATTCTTTCGGGGCTCGGAGCTGCCCCGGCTGCT
>JAFANO010000317.1 GCA_019232645.1 Planctomycetaceae bacterium
ATGGGACATAAGGTGCTTTATGTCCCCTCCTTTCACCCGGCAGCGGTGCAAAATCGATTGCCCGCCCTAACCACTTGAATTGACACGAATGTGAGTTTGCACGCTATTTGGCGTTACCTAAGTGGTTCGGCCCTTGGCAAAATAGGGAGTTTGGTTTAGACTAGGTGTACTAGACCAGTTCAAACCTGGGGTCGCTGTGATGAAATCCGTCGGGTCGTACGAAGCCAAAACGCATCTCCCCCGGCTGCTTAGCCGGGTGGAAAAAGGCGAGACCATCACCATCACCAAGCGCGGCAGGCCCGTGGCCCGGCTCGTGCCCGCCGGGGAGCCGCCGACACGCGACGTGGCCACCGTCATCCGCGAGTTCCGGGCTTATAGCCAGGAGCGCAGCCGCACGCTGGGCAAACTCTCGGCCAAGGAGATCAAGGAGATGATCGAGGAGGGACGGCCTTGAGCAAAAAGAAGGGAGTCGCCATCGCCAAGCGCCCACCGCAGGGGCTGGTCCTCGATAGCTCGGTCGCCATCTCCTGGTGTTTCCCCGACGAGAAGGACGACTATCCCCAATCCGTGCTCGATGCCCTGGCCTCCGCGCCCGCCTTTGTGCCCGATCTCTGGCACCTCGAGGTGGCAAACACGCTGCTGGTCGGTGAGCGGCGCAAACGCTGCACGCAGGCCGACACCGTCGCCTGGATGAACTTCCTGGCCGCGCTGCCCATCGCCGCCGATGAGGAGACAAAGACCTACGCCTTCAGCGACACCACGAACCTCGGCCGCTCGCACAACCTCTCCGCCTACGACGCCGCCTACCTCGAGCTCGCGCTACGGCGGGGTCTGCGCCTCGCCACGCTCGACGACAAGCTCAAGGCCGCCGCTCACGCCGTCGGTGTGCCGCTCTTCGGTCTCCAGTGACAGAAACCGCACTTACCAGCTTGACAGAGAAGGAACGGGCTCGCGCCCTCAACCGCTTCCGGCTGATCCGATCGGCGTACGAGATACGCTTACAGTAGGGCCTGCCACCCGGCATCGCGGAGACACGTGGAGGTAGCCGATCGGGCTGCTCTATCGGAGGTTGCATCTACGGATAGAGAACCTTCGGTAGCAGCGGCCCTGCACTTTCGCGTGCCATGCATCAAGAGCTCACCTTGGCTGATCTTCGGTCCGGGAGCCTCGTGGCCGGACACGCGCGACGCTACGTTATAGCCCGACCTTGGCCGCTGCGTTCTCCCGGAAGAGCGAGCTGTCGCGGATGTAACGCCGCATGACGGCCGGCGACTTGTGGCCCGACTGATCCTGGATCGCCCGCTCCGAGACGCCCGCCATCGCGGCCTGAGTGATGAGTCCCGCCCGGAGCAAGTGCCCCGCATAGGAGGCTTCGCTTCACGACCTCGGCCACGGCCCTGTCCGAGAGCCGGGACTCCATCATGTGACCGTGCCTGTTCACCGAGCGGAAGAGGGGACCCTGGTCGATGCCGGCGAGCGCCGGAGCAACTCCGCCCAGAGGCGGCCTTCCGCTCTGCCTAAAGGGGGCGATAACCTCCCCGGTTGAATTCACCCCGAGGCGCGCCGGGCGCATGTGCCTACGAGCAGCTGGACGGCATGACGGTGAGGAAGGAGGGGAACCAGCAGGGTGAACTCGAACACGGCAGACATTCACGCACTGGTCGACGAGCTCTACCGCACGGAGTCCCGCCGCGTCTTCGCCTCCCTGGTCCGGCTGGTGCGGGACTTCGACCTGGCCGAAGAAGCGCTCCACGAGGCGTTTGCGGTGGCGGTCGAGCGTTGGGCCAGAGACGGCGCCCCGGACAACCCGCGGGCGTGGCTCGTGTCCACGGGGCGCTTCAAGGCGATTGACTCGCTCCGCCGCCGCGGCCACTTCGCCGCCCTGCAGCCGGAGCTCGCCGGGCGGTTCTCGGAGATCGCCAATGCGAATGCGGCGAGGGCATCGGAGGAGATCGAGGACGACCGCCTGCGGCTCATCTTCGCCTGCTGCCACCCGGCGATCGACCGCAAGGTCCAGGTCCCGCTCACGCTCCGGGAGGTCTGCGGGCTGACGATGGAGGAGATCGCCGGCGCGTTCCTGACCGCGCCGGGGACGATGGCGCAGCGCCTCGTGCGGGGCAAGGCCAAGATCCGCGACGCCGGGATCCCGTTCGCGATCCCGCCTGCGGAGGAGCTCCCCGAGCGGCTGGAGTCGGTCCTGGCGGTGATCTACCTGATCTTCAACGAGGGCTACTCCGCCACGGCGGGCGAGACGCTGACGCGGGCGGACCTCTCGGGCGAGGCCATCCGCCTGGGTCGGCTCCTCGTGGACCTCTTGCCCGACCCGGAGGCGATCGGGCTGCTCGGGCTGATGCTCCTCCAGGAGTCCCGCCGCGAGACCCGCGCGACCCCCGAGGGAGACATCGTCCTGCTCGAGGACCAGGACCGATCGCGGTGGGACGCCCGGCTCATTGCCGAGGGTCGGGCGCTCGTCGAGCGGGCCCTCGGTACGCGCCGGTTCGGGGCGTACTCCATCCAGGCTGCCATCGCCGCCGTCCACGCGGGCGCCCCGACCGCGCAGGCCACGGACTGGCGGCAGATCGTTGCACTGTACGACGCCCTGCTGGCGATCAACCCCTCGCCGGTCGTGGAGCTCAATCGCGCCGTGGCCGTGGCCATGCGGGGCGGGCCGGCAGCCGGGCTCGCCCTGATCGACGCAGTCCTCGGCCGGGGCGACCTCACCGGCTACCACCTCGCGCACGCCGCGCGAGCCGACCTGCTCAGGCGGCTGGGGCGGCGTGACGAGGCTCGGGCGGCCTACGAGCGGGCCCTGGAGCTGGCGCAGCAGGAGCCGGAGAGGCGGTTCCTGAAGAAGCGATTGTCGCAGCTCTGACGGCCGGGCCAACTCCACGGCCTCCGTCGCCCGCCGCGCCGGCGAACCCCGAAAAATCCCGCCGCGTGTCGATCTGCTCCCGGCCCGTCCGACTAAGGGGAGACGGGCAGGCCGGCACATCGTGACGTGCGGGCCACCGACCGACCTTCGCTTGCGAGGAAACCCATGGCGCGGCAGAAGATCACTCCCTTCCTGTGGTTCGACGGCAAGGCGGAAGAGGCCGCCGAGTTCTACGTCTCGATCTTCCCGGACTCCGCCGTCACGGGCGTCACCCCGGGGCCGACCGGGGCGCCGCTCGTGGTCCAGTTCCGGCTCGCGGGGGTGGAGTTCCTGGCCCTGAACGGCGGGCCGCAGTTCAGGTTCAACGAGGCGATCTCGCTCTCGATCGACTGCCGCTCGCAGGCCGAGGTCGACGAGCTGTGGGAGAAGCTCTCCGCCGGCGGTTCGGAGGGCCGGTGCGGGTGGCTGAAGGACAGGTACGGCCTGTCGTGGCAGGTGGTGCCCGCCGTGCTGCCGAAGCTCCTGGCGGACCCGGACCGCGCGAAGGCGGCCCGGGTGATGGAGGCGATGATGCGGATGACCAGGCTCGACATCCAGGCGCTCCAGGACGCCGCCGACGAGAAGTAGTGTGCGGGGAAGGGGTTTCGGTTCGGCGGACAGACGCCAGGGGGGACGCGATGAGATACATGCTGCTCGTGTACGGGACCGAGAGCCGCTGGACGGAAGAGGAGCGCAGGGCCTGCATGGTCGAGTCCCTGGGGGTCTGCGACCAGCTGGCCGCCCAGGGCAAATCCCTGGCCTCGTCGCCGCTCCAGTCGGTCACGACCGCCGTGACCGTCCGTGTGCGAGACGGCCAGACGCTCGTCACCGACGGCCCGTTCGCGGAAACGACGGAGCAGCTCGGGGGCTACTACGTCCTGGAGCTCGCCCACCTCGACGAGGCGATTGCGGTCGCCTCGAAGCTCCCGCCCGTCACCAAGGGCACCGTCGAGATCCGCCCGCTTCTTCCCCTCGACGGCTTGCCGCCGGCGCGGCCGCTACCGGCGGCGGAAGGCTCGAGCCGCCCGTTCATGCTCCTCTGCTACGACGACGAGGAGGCGTGGCGGGCGGCCGGCCCGGAGGTCCTGCGGGAGGCCATGGCGGAGGCCGCTGCGCTTGCCCGGCAGTTGAGCGACGCGGGCCAGTACGCGAGCGCGTCGCCGCTCCACCCGGCAGAGACGGCCACGTGCGTGCGGGTGCGGGACGGGAAGCGGGTGATCACCGACGGGCCGTTCGCCGAGACGCACGAGGTCCTGGGCGGGTACTACGTGATCCTCGCCGAGACCCGCGACGCGGCCGCCCGCATGGCCGCCCGGCACCCGGGCGCGCGGCTCGGTGCGGTCGAGGTCCGGCCGCTCTTCGACCTGTCGGGGCTCATGCAATCGCCGCCGATTTCGTGAGTCCCTGTCGATTATCGAGCCGGCCGATCGACCACATGAGGAGCGAGACGGAGGCAAGCGAGTGAATGACCCGTCCGCCCCGACAACAACCAAGCCCTAGGAGAGACCATGACCGGCACCAACATCACCCCGTACCTGTTCTTCGGCGGCCGCTGCGAGGAGGCCCTGGAGTTCTACCGCACGGCGCTCGGCGCCGAGGTCGAGATGGTCATGCGGTTCAGCGAGAGCCCGGAGCCGCCCCCGCCCGGGATGCTGCAGGCGGGCTTCGAGAACAAGGTCATGCACGCCTCGTTCCGCGTGCGCGGCGTCCCGCTCATGGCGTCCGACGGATGCGACGACAGGTCGAAGTTCGACGGATTCCGCCTAGCGCTCACCGTGCCGACCGAGGCGGACGCACGCAGGGCCTTCGACGCCCTGGCCGACGGGGGCAGCGTCCAGATGCCGCTCACGAAGACCTTCTGGTCACCGTGCTACGGGATGGTGACCGATCGCTTCGGCCTCGGGTGGATGGTCATGGTCGCCGGCCTAGCGAACTGACGGTGCGGAGTGGTGGGCCGCCGGCGCGTGTCGAGCACGGCGGCCCTGTCCACCGCGTGGGATGCGTTCGCCAGCGAGCGACCGAACGAACTGAACGACCGTGATCAGCGAGGAGGGCGTCATGAAGGTGATGGTCATCGTCAAGGCCACCAGGGGGTCGGAGGCCGGGGAGCTCCCGAGCACGGAGCTCCTCTCCGCCATGGGGAAGTACAACGAAGAACTCGTGGAGGCGGGGATCCTGCTCGCGGGGGAGGGGCTCCAGCCGAGCTCGAAGGGGGCGCGGGTGCGGTTCTCCGGAGAGAGTCGCGTCGTGACCGACGGGCCGTTCGCCGAGACGAATGAGGTGATCGCCGGCTTCTGGCTGTGGAAGGTGCGGTCCATGGAGGAGGCGATCGCGTGGGTGAAGCGATGCCCGAATCCGATGACCGAGGACTCCGAGATCGAGATCCGTCCGGTGTTCGAGGCCGACGACCTGGGAGAGGCGTTCACGCCGAAGCTGCGCGAGCAGGAGGCCGCCGTGCGTGCGAAGGCGCTGGGCCTGGGTACCCCCACGTTCCGACCGGGGCCCGGACTGCTCATCGCCGGGCTGATCGAGTCGTACACGCCGGCGACCCGGGCGAAGATCCCCGAGCAGTGGCGGCGACTCGCGCCGCACCTGGGCAGGGTGCCTGGTCAGGTCGGGTCGGACTCCTACGGCGTCTGCTGGAACGCCGGTCCCGACTGCTCGTTCGAGTACCTCGCCGGCGTCGCCGTCTCGTCGCCCGACCGCCTGCCCACAGGCTTCAAGACCCTCGAGATCGACCCCCGCCGCTACGCCGTGTTCGTCCATGCGGGTCACGTGTCGACGATCCCGGAGACGATCGACGCGATCTGGACCAGGTGGGCGCCGGACTGCGGCCTGCGGGTATCGCACGACGCCCCGTGCTTCGAGCGGTACACGCCCGAGTTCGACCCCGGCACGGGACTTGGCGGCATGGAGGTCTGGGTCCCACTGGAAGTGTGAGGCCTCTCGGCCGGTCACGGCCCGGTACTTGAGCCTCGTCATCCGTCAGGAATCGTGGCGCGTCGGAGATTATCCGTGCCTCGCGTCATACCTCGCGCGCGGGCATCGGCGAGGATCAGGATGGGGCCCTTGTTCCGGCCCATGAAACCGGACGGGAGTGGGCTTGTGCGGCGGCACCTGGACCGCAAGACCCCCTGGCGGTTGGTCAAGAAGTACTGCCGGGCCGCGGGCATCGACCCCGACCGGCTGGGCGGCCGCGGCATCGGCATCCCTTCGCTCCGCAAGACTGCCATCAACGACGCGATCAGGAATGGGGCCACGCTGCACGAAGTGCGCGAGTTCGCCGGGCACGCCGATATCCGGACGACCGAGCTCTACTTCGTGCGCCAGGAGGAGGACGCCGAGGTGGCGGCGCGGCGGATCCACATTCGCGTGACGGGACGTAAGGGCGAGTAAGCCCGCCGTAGCATGGTCCAACCAGAATCCAAACCCGCACTCCTTACTATGATCGTTTTCGTGACTCTGTTGGGCTTTACCCGAGATGAGCAGCGCACCCGAGGATCGTTCTGGCGTACGGATCTTTCCACCGCTGATCTACCTGGGTGGCCTGTTCCTTGGCTTCCTCCTTCACTGGCGACTCCCGCTGCCCATCGTCCCAGCCGTACTCGTTGGGCCGCTTCGACTCCTCGGCGCGTTCTGCCTTGTCGCGGGGTTGGCCCTCGACATCTGGGCGGTCGCCACGTTCCGGCGTGCCGGCACCACCCCTCATCCGGCGGGGCCTGCTACCGCCTTGGTGGTCGGCGGTCCCTATCGGTTCACTCGAAACCCGATGTATCTCGGCCTCGTCTTCATCACGGCCGGTCTGGCACTCCTGACGAACGCACTGTGGCCGTTGATTCTGCTGCCAATCGTCATCGTCATCGTCCGGCGGGCGGTCATCGATCGCGAGGAGCATTATCTGACGGCCAAGTTCGGCGAGGAATACCTTCGGTACAAGGCACGGGTTCGGCGTTGGTTGTAGCGCCAGGGGTGGACACCAGCAGGGCGCCGACGAGCAGCGGTTGGGCCTGAGCCCAGGAGCGGTCGGTGAACAGTGGAGCGAACGGGGCCAGGATGGCTACGATATCGGGCGGCAGAACCACGGGGGTCGTCTCCAGGGCCGATGGCTTGTGTATCCACCCTCGATCCTGGTCGATGACCCCCAGATCTGCCACCCTAAGACAATCGTAAAACGGCCAAGGTCCAGTGATACGCATTCCGGGTATTTTGCGCACTTTGCCCGGATCTCACATTTGAGATTTCAAATTTCAAATCAGCAGATCGGTGCACAAAATCCTGGGACCCGTATAACATGGGCCGGAATCGTAAACGCTCTTTACCAGCGAGGTCCGCATGAGGGTCGTGTCGCTGAACGTTGGACTTCCACGAGAGATCGAGTGGCACGGTCGGACGGTACGCACCTCCATCTTCAAAACACCGGTTGACCGCCGACTGCGAGTGACCACGCTGAACCTCGAAGGCGACCAGCAATCGGACTTGTCGGTGCATGGGGGCGTCGCCAAGGCCGTTTACGCCTACCCGTCCGAGCACTATGAGTATTGGCGCCGAGAGCTTCCCCAGGCGGACCTTCCCTGGGGAGTCTTCGGTGAGAATCTGACCACCGAGGGCTTGCTCGAGGAGGACGTCGGGATCGGCGACCGCCTCCGGGTGGGGTCGGCGGAGTTTGTCGTCACGCAACCGCGGATGCCCTGCTTCAAGCTTGGCATCCGGTTCGGTCGGCCGGACATCCTGAAGCGCTTTCTGCACAGTGGACGTACCGGCTTCTATTTCGCCGTCGTGCTTGAGGGTGAAGTTGGCGCGGGCGATTCCATCGAGCTGATCGCGCCAGCGGACGGGGGCTTGACCGTCGCTGACGTCGTCAATCTCTACACGGTCGATGCGGAGAACCAAGCGCTTCTCCGTCGCGCGACCCAGTCATCGACACTTCCCGAGAGCTGGCGAGACTACTTCCGCAAGCGGCTCTGGGATCCCGACGTTTGAGCACCCGGTCTCTGGTTCTGCCTGACGCGGCGACTCGAACAAGCCGGTGCTGCCACACGGGCCGCGTGGCAGTACCGCCGACATTATGTTATTCAAGAATTCTAATTATCTGATAGGTGACTGCGTTTTTCTGCGCAGAAGGCGCACATCTGAACCAACGCTCACCGCCGAGCGTTGGTTTTTGTCCGTTTAATATCCCTACCCCGTGTTCCCCTCCGGGTCGGTGATGTAAACGAGCGCC
>JAFANO010000489.1 GCA_019232645.1 Planctomycetaceae bacterium
TACGAGGATATTTACATTCGAGGCTACGAGGCGGTGCCGGAGCTGCACCGGGGGCTGGGGCGGTACTTCGGCTTCTACAACGACGAGACATGCTGCCCTTCCACTCGTCAGGGGACCGCATGGCCGTCAACCACGTCGAACCATTGCCCCTTGGCCCGCCGGACCCAGGGTTGCCCTGTCCCCAAGCTGACGCGTGACCGGGATCTGATGGCACATGGCCCATCATCGTGTTCCTACCCGACGGGCGCTTGCGGATCCAGGAAAATCCGCCGTAAAATCCAGGACATGAAGACCACTCTTCGCTCCCTCGTCCCGGTCATTCTGAGCTCGCTCGCGTCCGTCCCCGCCGCCAGGTCCGGCGAAGTCGCTCATCCGTCGCGTGCCGAGATGCTGGAGCGGCCCGGCGGCCGGCGCCTGCCGGGCAAGCTTACCGGCGACCCTCGGTCTGGGTTCCGGTTCGATGCGGCCGGGGCCGCGGCTCCGATCCGGTTGGAACCGGGGTCGGTCGTGGCGTTCGAAGGGCCCGGCCCCGATCCGACGACGGCCTATCCCCCGTTCCGGCTCGAACTGGGCCTCGGCCAGCGGATCTCGGGACGCCTCGGATCGGTCGACGAGGTCGGGGCGCGGCTCGTCGAGAGCTCGGCGGGCGGGACGATCGTCCTGGCCCGGCCGGGGGTCCACGCGGTCGTCCAGCGGCTGGGCGAGGTCCAGGTCTTCGACGACGATTTCGAGGCGATCGACCACCACCGCTGGGACCAGGGCGGAGACCCCGAGATCGTCGACGAGCCCCGGCTCGCCAAGGAGCACAGCCTCCGGATCCCGGCGGGGGTGGCCTCGCTGACCTGCCGCCTCCCCGAGCCGATCGGCTCGGGTCGGCTGGAGGTCGCTTTCCACGACACCGGCGCGATCGCGCCCGGCCAGCAGTGGTTCGCCGACCTCATGTTCCGGGGCCCGAACGGCCCCGAGACCGTCCGGGCGATCCTGGGCTGGTCCGAGGAGAGCCTGGCGGTCGAGTCGCCCGGCGGCCCCGCGCTGGCGGTCCAGCGGCTGGAGCGGAAGCCGGGCTGGCATCGCTTGAGCGTCCGCTTCGGCCCCGAGCAGCTCGAGATCGCCGTCGACGGGAACGACCTGGCCCACGGCAAGGGCCCCAGCGGGCCACTGCTCGAAGTCCGGCTCGCCTCCTATCAGCCGGGCAAGGATCCGCCCCCCGAGGGCCTGGCCGGCCACTTCGACGACCTCCGCCTGGTCCGGTTCGCCGAGCCGGTCGGCGGCCTCGAGGTCGACGCCGCCCAGGACGAGGTCCGCCTGGTCGGCGGCGACCAGATCTTCGGCACGATCCGGTCGGCCGACGGCGAGCGCGTGCTGGCCACGGTCGACGGCAAGGACGTCACGTTCTCCTGGAGCGAGGTCCTGGGCCTTTACTTCCGCCGGGTCGCCGCGCGGGGCGCTCCCGTCGAGGGCCTGCTCGTCCGCCTCGAGTGGCGATCCGCCCCAGGGAACGACCCCCGCGACCTCGACCAGGCGGAAGGGGCCCTGACCGGGCTGACCGACTCGGCCGTCACCCTCGCCACCCCCTACGCCGGGTCCCTGACGATTCCCCGCGGCCGCCTCCGGCGGCTCCGGGTCCTCGGCTCCGGCCGACGGCTGGTCATCGACGCCACGGTGCACCACCTGGGCGACCAGATCTCCTTGATCCCGCCGCTGCTCGATCCGCCCCAGCCCGAGGGGGGCGTCCTGGATCGGTCGTTCGAACTGCCCGAGGTCCCCCCCGGCGCGGCTTTTGCAGTCCTCGACGTGGTCCAGGTGGCCGGCGAGGCGAGCGGCTTGCCGTTTTCCACCCAGATCAAGAAAGGGGAGCTGCGGACCAACGTCCTGATCAACGGCAAACCCATCGACTACCTGAACCGGCACATCGCTTCGAAGAACGAGACACCCGAGAGGATCCGGCTGCCGATCCCCCCAGGCGTGTTGCGGCCAGGCAAGAACCTCCTGCGGATCGAGCAGGTCGGCATCGAGAACGACCCGAATTACCTGGATGACCTCGGCGTTCTCGCCATCGCGCTGGAGTTCGATCCAGCGGGAACCGCCGGGGCGCCCGAGAGGCCGTGAGCCCCCCTTGAAAACGCTGACCCGGAGCATGGTCCGCCACGCGCACGCGATCGCCCGCGAGGTCGGGGCGCGCGTGGTCTTGCTCTACGCCGACGTCGTCGAGGACGACAAGGACCTGGCCGACCTGATCCAGGACGTGGACTTCCGCGTGATCCTGGTCTCGCGACGGGCGGGGTTCCGGGCCCCCGAGGGCTGGGGTGAGATGTGCTCCATCGTCAACGTGCCCGACATCACGATGACCCGCTCCGGGCAGATCAAGGTGGCGATGCTCGTCGCGGCTGCCGAGAGCCTGATCCGCATGGGCGATCGGATCATCTGCCTGACCGGGATCGACGGCTCGGGGACGATCGACACGATCATCGTCCTCGACCTGGGGATCGAGCTGGAGATGTTCGCCGAGTCGACCGCCGACCCCCTGCCGCCCGACGTGACCCCGGCGGTCTTCGAGCGGCTGCTCACCCTGGCCAGCGATCTCGGCCTGGAGGGGCGCGAGGGCCGGCCGGTGGGGACGGTCTTCGTCGTCGGCGACAGCACCCGCGTGCTGTCGCAGAGCCACCAGCTCGTGATCAACCCGTTCCACGGCTACCCCGAGGCCGAGCGGAACATCCTCGACCCCCGGCTGGAGGAGACGATCAAGGAGTTCTCGGCGATCGACGGCGCCTTTATCATCCGGGGCGACGGCGTGATCCTCAGCGCCGGGCGATACCTGGCCTCTCAAGGCAAGCTCGACGAGCCGCTGCCGCAGGGCCTGGGTGCCCGCCACGAAGCGGCCGCCGCCATCACCATGACGACCTCGGCGATCGCGCTCTGCATCTCGCAATCGACAGGGACCATCTCCATCTTCAAGCGCGGCCACCTCATTACCGACATCTCCAAGCCGCGCAGCCGGGCCTCGGAAGGGCTGTGATGATAAGAGGTTTCACGGCCTGTTCCAGAGGTTGTTGATGACTGGAGTCCACAATCGCTTCATCCACTGCCACTGAAGTGGCGTGGCTTTCGCGGGCTCAAGCCCGGGATCGGTAAGAGACCGCGCGACAAGAAATTAAGGGATCACATACCCGATCGCGCGGAGGATCGTCGTCAGCGCGATGAGCGGCAGGCCAGTGATCGCGGTGTG
>JAFANO010000338.1 GCA_019232645.1 Planctomycetaceae bacterium
CCGAAGACGCACCGGCCGGGTCGCGGTGAGCCCCGCGACCCGGCCGGCGGGCTTTGCCCTCCGCCGGTGATCGGCCAGGAAAGATCCTCGGAAACCGTCTCAGGGCTCGGCCGAGGGCTCCGCAGGCCCCTCGACGGCCGGCTCGACCCGGATCCGACGGATCCGGGTCGGGTCAGCGTGCAGGACGGTCAGCCGGTGGTGGCCGACGATCACTGCATCGCCCGTCTTGGCCAGCCGGCCGAGCTTGTCGAGGATCAGCCCGCCAGCGGTCTCGACGTCAGTCTCCTCGGGGATCTCGACCCCGCAGGCCTCGGCCAAGACGTCGAGCGGGCAGGTCGCGTCGACCTCGAACGCCTCGTCGCCCACGGGCGTCACCTGCGGTGTCTCGCGGTCGAACTCGTCCTGGATCGGCCCGACCAACTCCTCGAGCACGTTCTCCAGGCTCACCATGCCGACCGCGCTGCCGTACTCGTCGATCAGCATCGCCAGGTGGACGCGGTTCCGCTGGAACTCGACGAGCAGGTGGTCGAGCCGGAGCATCTCGGGCAGGAACGGGACCTTCCGCGCCCACTTGCGGAGGTCGATCCGGCCGTTGCTCGACGCCCCCGCGCGGAACAGGTCCTTGACGTGGATCATCCCGATGACGGTCGTCAGGTCGTCCTCGCAGAGCGGATAGCGCGTGTGGCCCGCCTGGCGGGCGATCCGCAGGTTGTCCTCCAGCGGTCGCGACAGGCTCAGGTAGACGATGTCCGGGCGCGGGACCATCACCCGCCGCGCGGTCTTCTCCTCCAGGTTCAGGACGTTCTCGATCATCACCCGCTCGTTCCGCGACAGGTGGCCCCCGGCGGCGCTCTCTGCCAGGATGTGCCGTAGCTCTTCTTCGGTGTGCGACAGCTCGACGTGATCGGTCCGCCCCAGGCCTAGCATCCAGAGCGTCAACTGGCTGGCGTTGTTGAGCAGCCAGATCACCGGCCAGAAGATGTAGTAGATGGCCACCAGCGGGGGGGCCGTCCAGAGCGCGACGACCTTTGCCGAGCGGATGGCTAGGCTCTTGGGGGCCTGCTCCCCCAGCGCCACGTGCAGGAACGTGACGAACGCGAAGGCGGCGATCGGCACCAGCGCGATGATGGCGATCCCGGCGAACCGGCTCCCGACCAGCCCCTCGCGCTCCAGCCAGGACCGCACGCCTCCCACCAGCCGGTTCTCGAGCGCCCAGCCCAGAGCCAAGCTCGCCACGGTGATGCCCACCTGCGACGCCGACAGGTAGGCGTCGAGGTGGTCCAGCGCTCGGCTGGTCAGCCTGGCGGCCCAATGGCCCTCCTCGACCAACTGATCGATCTGGCTGGTCCGGACCTTCACCAGCGCGAACTCGGCGGCGACGAAGAACCCATTGACAAACACCAGCCCGGCAATGATCAAGAAGTCAACGAGTCCCATCGCGGGCTTCGTCCGGACCAGGGGAGGTCGGGCCGTCGGGACGCGGCGGGTCGTCCCGCCATCACCGAGGCTCTTGGGGCGCCGGCGATTCTAACCGAAACGCACCCCCTCCGCACGTTCGAAATCGACCGCGACGCCCCGTCATCCGTCCTGCCGGACCCTCGCCGAGGCGCCTGGGACCGAGTCCCCTTCGGCCTGGGGCCACCCGCACCTCGGCCTCGCTTGACGCGTGCCGATCGGGACTTTGAGGATGCAAAGTGAAGCGGACGACCTTGGCGGCGGGGTCCTTCCGAGGAGGTTGGGCCTCCGTCCCGTTCGAGAGCGGCGAGGCGTCGCGGAACTTCGTGATGCGTTGACGCAGATTTCCGAGATCCGACGCCAGGTTGTCGCGGACGGAATTCTTCCGCGGGTACCACGCGATGCCGATGGCCTTCTCGGGGCTTCCGGCGCTGGGGGCGGCGGGATGCCAGGCGGTCTGGATCCCCGACCCGGCGGAGCACCTGACAGTCTACCTGGCGCTCTGAGTCGGGACGGCGATCCTCAATGCCGTGGCGGTGTGGAGCGAGATGGGGAACCACGCCCGGGACTCGGCCTCGCCCTGGGCCTACGAGATCGCCTGGCTGGCCATCGAGCGATTCATCCCCTGTGTGGTGGCGAGAGGCCTGCTGACGATCGTCCTGGAGCGGTCCGCCCCCGAGGTGCTCTGGATCTTGCCGGGTCTCTGGCAGATCCTCTACAGCCTCGGCCTCTTCGCATCCTGCCGCCTGCTGCCCTGAGCCACGTCCGCCGTCGCCAACTTCTACCTCGCCACAGGGCTGGCCTGCCTGGCCCTGACGCGGGGAGATACCGTGCAAGTCCTCCGATGGCTGGCCCCCCGCGTGACGCGCCCCCGCTGCGGCCCTTCGCCTCATCGGCCGGACCCCGTTTTTGGGGGGTAGATTCTTTGCAACGCAAAGCTCTCGCGCTCTCCGGGAGATCACAGGGCGTTCAACCCGTCGAATCAACTTTTTCAGCAGACAGGGTGTATTTTAACCCATGGGCGATTTGACCGGGTGCTCGGATTCA
>JAFANO010000686.1 GCA_019232645.1 Planctomycetaceae bacterium
TGAGCCGATCGCCGCCCTGTGGAATGCCCTCACGGAGTTCCCGGCCCGGGAAACCGGGCCGATCAGCTTCGTAGCGAATGTCTGCCCGTCGTCGGTCGCAACGCTCCTGAGCGCGCTCGATCCGGCGCGATGGTCGGTCCAGGCGCATGCAGGCAACGGGATCGTGCGCGGCCATGCGCTGGGCACTTGGACGTTGGAAGACGCCACTGCGGAGATCGAGGCGCTGCGTCAGGCGGCCGTCCACGATGGTGGGAACCTCATCCTCTCCCGATGCCCGACCCAGTGGAAGGAACGCCTCCGCGTCTGGGGCGAGCCTCGCCCCGACTGGAAGATCGCCGAGCGCGTCAAACAGGCCCTCGACCCCAAGGGCGTGATGAATCCGGGGCGGTTTGTCGGTAGAATTTGACGTAGAAGTGCGTACATCCCCGGCCGTCGAGGCCCGACCCGCCCCCACCCCGTCGGATGGGGTCGGCCGACGATACCCCTTGGCGAAGCCCGAGGCAGGCCCCCGCATGGCGATCGCGACGTCCGAACGAGCGGCGACCACGAATCACACACACCCCGCCGAGCAGGCGGGGATCGACCTCGACTGGCTCACCCAAAAAATCGATTACCGGCTCTACCAGGACTGCATCCACTGCGGCCTCTGCACGGCGAGTTGCCCGACCTACATCGAGACAGGTGACGAGAACGACAGCCCGCGCGGGCGGATCTACCTGATGCGCGCGGTCGCCGACGGCCGGCTGGAGCTGGGCCGCGACGTCCGCAAGCACCTGGATCTCTGCCTCGACTGCCGCGCGTGCGAGTCGGCGTGCCCCTCGGGGGTGCGGTACGGCCGGATCATCGAGCCGTTCAAGGTCGCGTTGCAGCGGTCGGAGCCGGCGACCGAGAAGGCGAGCCTGCTGCGGCGGCTGATCCTGCACCACCTGTTCCCGTATTCGGGCCGGGTCAAGGCGGCGCTGGCGCCGGCGCGGCTGCTCCAGCGGTTCGGCCTGTTCGAGCGGGCCGAGCGGCTCGGGCTGACCCGGCTCCTGCCGCCGACGCTCCGCCGGATGCAGTTAATGCTGCCGACCTTGAAGCCGAGCGCCCCGCTGCCCGAGGTCCTGTCGCCGATCGGCCCGAGGCGGGCGCGGGTCGCACTGTTCCTCGGCTGCGTGGCCGACGCGCTCTATCCCGAGACCAACGCCGCCACGGCGCGGGTGCTCCAGCAGAACGGCTGCGAGGTGGTCATCCCGCGCGGCCAGGCCTGCTGCGGCGCGATCCATTACCACTCGGGCGTCGAGGAGCCCGCGCTGACGCTCGCCCGGCGGAACCTCGCGGCCTTCGACCCCGACCGGTACGACGCGATCATCGTCAACGCCGCCGGCTGCGGAGCGATGCTCAAGGACTACCCGCACCTGCTGCCGGCCGCCGACCACGCCGCCGCCGAGCGGTTCACGGCCAAGGTCCGCGACATCACCGAGTTCCTCGTCTCACTCGGCCCGATCGCGCCCAGGCACCCGGTGCCGCTGAAGGTCACCTATCATGACGCCTGCCACCTCTGCCACGGCCAGCAGATCCGCGTGCAGCCTCGGCAGTTGCTGGCGATGATCCCCGGCCTGGAGCTGGTCCCGCTCGAGGAGAGCGAGATCTGCTGCGGCGCCGCGGGGACCTACAACCTGACCCAGCCCGAGATGTCGGAGCGGCTCGGCCGCCGCAAGGCCGACCACATCACCGCCACCGGCGCCCGGATGGTCGTCACGGGGAACGTCGGCTGCATCCTCCAGATCGCCCGCCAGCTCAAGGAGCGCGGCAGCCCGATCGAGGTCGCCCACCCCGTCGATCTGCTCGACCGGGCCTATCGGGGGGCGGGTCGAACCTCGTAAGGGGTTCGCAAGGAGATCCACCGCCAGATCAGGCACGCTGCCAGCCGCCCTCGACTTTGAGGTCGAGCACGTGCTTGAACTCGGCGACATGATCCAGGCCCGCCTCGAGCGGCATCCCGCCCCCGCGCAGTCCTCCCTGCCAGGCCTTCTTGTCCATCATGCCGAGCACAATGTACTCGTTCCCCACCACCTCGGGGGCGATCCTGGAGAGGCTATTGGACAGCTCGGCCTCCAGCTCGTCCTGGTGTGCGATGATCAACTCGCATGGGGTGCAGTAGCGGCACGTCTTGCCGAGCACCATCGGGCCCCACTTGTCCACGTGGATCAGCAGGGCGAACTTGCGCGGGTGTGTGGGTCGGTCACACTTGGGGCATTTGCTGAGGCGGATGTCGCTGTACGGGTTCAGGAGGAACGAGTAGCGCGGCGGCAACTTCCCGATGGTGCGCTTGGCCATCAGATGACTCTCCTCTCGACCGCTCTCACCGTGGGTGTTCCGGACGGCTTTGACTGTAGGGTCGTCCGGTGTGAAAAGAGATCGGCTCATGTCGTGCAACTACGAATGGAGTGCCGGAAGTCTGGGAATGTCAGCAGGAACTTACGGCGTTAATCCCTCCGTCAGGCGTTTCACCACCCCCTCGATCAGCCCGGCCAGGAGCGGCGTGGCGTGGCGGCCCGCGGCGATGACCTCGTCGTGGGTGATCGGCGCACCGGTGACGCCGGCCGCGGCGTTGGAGACCAGCGCCAGGGCCAGGACGTCCATGCCGGCGTGCCGCGCGACGATCGCCTCGGGGACCGTGGACATCCCGACCACGTCGGCGCCGAGCGTCCGGAGCATCCGGATCTCGGCGGGGGTCTCGTAGCTCGGGCCGGGCAAACAGGCGTAGACGCCGAGCGTCAGCGACACGCCGAGCCGCTCGGCCTCCTCCAGGGCCAGCGCGCGGAGCCGGGCGGAGTAGACCTCGGTCATGTCGGGGAACCGGGTGCCGAGCCGGTCGTCGTTCGGCCCGCGCAGGGGGTTGAGGCCGATCAGGTTGAGGTGGTCCGCCAGGCAGACCAGCGCACCCGGGCGGAGGTCCGGCCGGATGCCCCCGGTGGCGGCGGTCAGGATCAGCGTCCGGACCCCAAGGCATTGGAGGACGCGCACGGGGAACGTGACCGCGTCGAGGTCGTGGCCCTCGTAGTAGTGGACCCGCCCCTGGAGGATCAGCACGCCCGCCCCGGCGAGTCTGCCGGCGATGAGGTGGCCGCCATGGCCGGCGACCGACGGCCTAGGGAAGTACGGGATCTGGCCGTACGGGATCACCACAGCGTCGGCCAGGCGATCGGCCAGCGCGCCCAGGCCCGAGCCCAGGACGACCGCGATCCGGGGCGGCTCCGGGATGGCCGCGACGACCGCATCGGCGGCCGCGCCGGCGCGTTCGAACAGGTCGAGGTTGCTCATCCGAGGCGCTCCACGATCAGGTCGGGGATCTCGACCGGACCGTCGCCGATCGTGTACGACCCGGCGATCATCGCCAGCACGGCCGCGCGGGCCGACTCGTCATTGACCAGGAC
>JAFANO010000724.1 GCA_019232645.1 Planctomycetaceae bacterium
ACATCCACAAGGCGCGTAACGAGATCGACGCCGACGACGCCAAGGAGGCCCTCGAGGAGGTGAACAAGGGCCGCGAGGCGATCAAGGCCATCCGCGCCATGCTGCCCAGGACGACCGTCCGCACTCGGGCCACCGCGCCCGACGGCAAGGTGATCTACGAGGACGATCGCGAGGTCCAGGAGAGCCGCATCCCCCTGTTCGAGGGGATGTTGCACACCCAGACGATCGCCCCGATCCTGGCGGCTCGGCGCCACGCGCTGGAGATCGCCGGGGTCCACGTGGTCGAGGCGGAAACGATCGCCACGGAGGCCATTGCCGACCTCGACCAGGTCGAGGGGCAGTTGGGCCGGGCGGCCAAGGCCTTGGAGGCCAACAAAGCGGAGGACGCGGCCAAGGCGCTGGCGCAGGCCCAGGTCCGGGGCGTCGAGTTCCGTTACAGCAAGGAGGACACGCCGCTGGCTTTGGCCCGCGACGCGATCTGGCTGGCACGGCGGTCGCTGGAGGAGAACAATGCCGCACAGGCGCTGGTCAACCTGGAAGTCGCCCGACTGCGGCTGCGGGTCTACCGCGAGTTGCTGTCGCAGGACCAGCGCCGGGAGGTGGACCAGATGCTCCGCGAGGTCGATCAACTGGAGGGCCAACTTCGCCAGGAGGGGACGCAGCCCATCAGCCGCGCCGAGCGTGCCCGCCAGGGCCACACGGTGACACAATGGTGGGATCGAGTCAACAGTTGATTCCGGCGGCATTTCTGATCAGCGGTTCTGGAGCCGAGGGCCCACGCCCACGCGACTACGGGGGCCTGTGGCGGATCGGGTGCGGATGGTCCTGCCGCCCTCCGTTCGATGATCTTGGAGGGAACCTCCGATGCCATCTCAAGATCTGCGGGCGACCCCTGATGCGGCCAAGCGCAGGCGCACGGCCGCCGACATCATGACTGCCAGCCCGCGGATCTGCTCGCCTTACAGCACGGTCCTGGAGGCCACCCTGATCTCCCGGGACGAGGGCTGCGGCGCCGTGCCGGTCGTGGACGAAGGCAGGCCGGTCGGGGTCGCGACCGACCGCGACGTGGCGCTGGCCGTGCCCGACGACCCCGACCTGGCGGACCGGCCCGTCTCCGACATCATGAGCCGGGGCGTGGTTGCGGTCCGGCCCGACGACCCGCTCGATGTGGTCAACGAGAAGTTTGCCGATCGGAAGGTCCGCTGTCTCCTCGTGATCGACTCCGACGACCAACTGGTCGGCATCATCGACCGGGCCGACCTGGTCCCGCACCTGCCCCAGGTGGGTCTCTGCGAAGGCGTCGCGGGGGTGGTCGAAGGGCACCCGAGTCTTGATGGGAAGTGAGGAGGTGGAAAATGGTGATCGTGTTGGCGCGCAACTGGTGGGCCCTCGTGCTGCGGGGCCTCTTCGCCGTCCTCTTCGGGATCATCGCCTTAGCCTGGCCGGGGATCACCCTGGGGGCGCTCGTGCTCCTCTACGGTGCCTATGCCCTGGCGGACGGCGTCTTCGCCATCGCTTCGGTAATGGCCGGCCGGACCTGGGGCAGGCCCTGGTGGTCCTTGCTGGTGGAAGGACTGGTCGGCATCGCGGTAGGGATCATGACCTTCGCCTGGCCGGGGATCACGGCGCTGGTGCTGCTCTACCTGATCGCGGCCTGGGCCTTCGTCACGGGCATCTTCGAGATCGTCGCGGCCATCCGGCTCCGCGAGGAGATCCGCGGCGAATGGTTGCTGGCCTTGAGCGGCATCCTCTCGGTCTTGTTCGGCGTGGCCCTGGTGATCTGGCCGGGCGCGGGGGCGCTGGCGCTGATCTGGGTGATCGGGGCCTACGCGATCGCCTTCGGTGTCCTGATGATCGCCCTCGGCTTCCGGCTGCGGAGTTGGTCGCGGCGGGAGTCGATCCGAGCAACTTCGCCGTCGAGTGATCCGACGACGGCGGCGGCTCATCGTGCGGCGAACGCCGCGAGATAGCGGCGTCGGAGGTTCGTCGGAGACATGGAGGCGCGAGCAGGCCGGGGCACGAATGCTGTGCTCCGGCCACTTGTCGCCTTGCCGCGGCACAGATTCGTCGAAGATATCGTCGTCAGATTCCTGGGTCTTGGTTGGAGCCCCGAAAGGAGGTCCACCGTGGCGGAAGGCGAGAAGATCATCGGCATCGACCTGGGGACGACCAACAGCGTCGTCGCAGTGATGGAGGGCGGGGACGTCACCGTCATCCCCAACCAGGAGGGCAGCCGGCTGACCCCCTCGGTCGTCGCCTTCAGCAGCAGGGGAGAAACACTCGTCGGCGAGCCGGCCAAGCGGCAGGCCGTGACCAACCCCAAGGGGACGATCTACTCGATCAAGCGGTTCATGGGCCGCCGCCACAGCGAGGTCCAGGCCGAGGAGAAGATGGTCCCCTATGAGGTCGTCGGCGGGCCCGACGACTTCGTCAAGGTGCGGGTCGGCGGCAAGGACTACACCCCGCCGGAGATCTCGGCGTTCATCCTCCGCAAGCTGAAGGAGGCCGCCGAGAGCTACCTCGGCCACAAGGTCCGCAAGGCGGTGATCAC
>JAFANO010000005.1 GCA_019232645.1 Planctomycetaceae bacterium
CCGTCGGAACTGGCCGGGAAGAATCCGTAGACGCCGCGCGCGCCGAGTTGTTTCCGCGCGACGATCTGGTCGAGCAGCTCGTTGGCCTTGTCGAAGAGTTCGCGCGCCACCTGACCGACCTCGGGGTCTTCGAAGATCCGGGGATACTTGCCCTTCAACTCCCAAGTCATGAAGAACGGCGACCAGTCGATGTAGGGGACCAGTTCCTGGAGTGGGACGTCGCGGAGGACCCGGGTGCCGAGGAACGAGGGGACGGCGATCGGCGCCTCGGCCCAGTTGATGGCGAACCGGCGTCCGAACGCCTCGGCGTAGGGGACGAGCTTGCGCGTCTGGCGGCGGCTGTAGCTGTCGCGCTCGCGCCGCTGCAGGGCGCGGTTCTCGCGTTCCATCTCCTCCCGCTGGTCGGGGCGGATGAGCCGATCGACCACGCCGACGCACCGCGAGGCGTCCTTGATGTGGATGACCGGCCCGTGATAGCTTGGCGCGATCTTGACGGCCGTGTGCTTGGCGCTGGTCGTCGCGCCACCGATCAGGAGCGGGACGTCGAATCCCTGGCGCTCCATCTCGCGGGCGACGTGGACCATCTCGTCGAGCGAGGGGGTGATCAGCCCCGAGAGGCCGATGATGTCCACCCGGTGCTCGCGGGCCGCCTTGAGGATCGTCTCGCATGGGACCATCACGCCGAGGTCGATCACCTCGTAGTCGTTGCAGCCGAGGACGACGCCGACGATGTTCTTGCCGATGTCGTGGACGTCTCCCTTGACGGTCGCGATCAGGAGCTTGCCCCGCGCCTGGTGGGGCCCCTCGCCCCCCTTGGCCTTCTCGGCCTCCATGAACGGCATGAGGTAGGCGACCGCCTTCTTCATGACCCGGGCACTCTTGACGACCTGGGGCAGGAACATCTTGCCGGCGCCGAAGAGGTCGCCGACGACGTTCATGCCGTCCATCAGCGGCCCCTCGATGATCGTGAGCGGCCGTCCGTACTTCCGCCGCGCCTCCTCGACGTCGGCGTCGATCGAGTCGGTGATCCCGGCGATCAGCGCGTGCTTGAGCCGCTCCTCGACCGGGCCCTCGCGCCAGGCCAGGTCCTTGCCGGCGTCCTTCTTGCCCTTGGACTTGACCGTCTCGGCGAACTCGGTGAGCCGGTCGGCCGCGTCGGGGCGGCGGTTGAGCAGGACGTCCTCGACCCGCTCGAGCAGGTCCTTGGGGATCTCCTCGTAGACCTCGAGCTGGCCGGCGTTGACGATCCCCATGTCGAGCCCGGCGTTGATGGCGTGGTAGAGGAACGCGGCGTTCATCGCCTCGCGGACCACGTCGTTACCCCGATACGAGAACGAGACGTTGCTGACGCCGCCGCTGGTCTTCGCCAGGGGGAAGATCTGCTTGAGGTCGCGGACGGCCTCGATGAACTCGACCGCGTAGTTGTTGTGCTCCTCGATCCCGGTGCCGACGGTCAGGATGTTGGTGTCGAAGATGATGTCGGAGGGGTCGAAACCGACCTCCTCGGTCAGCAGCTTGTAGGCGTGCTTGCAGATGGCGACCTTGTGCTCGCGGGTGACCGCCTGCCCCTCCGGGATCCCGGGGATGACGCCCCCTTTGACGAACGCCATCACAACGACGGCCGCGCCGTAGCGCTTGACGAGCTTCGCCTGCCGGAGGAACTCCTCCTCCCCCTCCTTGAGGCTGATCGAGTTGACGATCCCCTTGCCCTGGATGCACTTCAGCCCGGCCTCGATGACCTGCCACTTCGAGCTGTCGACCATGATCGGGACCTTGGCGATCTCGTGCTCGGTGGAGACCAGGTTGAGGAACCGGGTCATCGCCTGGACACCGTCGATCATGCCCTCATCCATGTTGACGTCGATGATGTTGGCGCCCGCCTCGACCTGCTCGCGCGCGACGTTGAGCGCCTCTTCGAAGTTGCCCTCCCGGATCAGCCGGGCGAACCGCCTCGAGCCGGTGATGTTGGTCCGCTCGCCGATCATGATGAAATTGGACTCGGGGCGGATGACCAGGGGCTCGGTGCCGCTGAAGCACGAGTACGACGGGCCCTCGGGGGGCTTGCGCGGGGCGACGCCATCGACGGCGCGGGCGATCGCCGCGATCCAGTCGGGGGTCGTCCCGCAGCAGCCGCCGACGATGTTGAGCCAGCCGTTGCGGGCGAACTCGCCGAGGGTGGTCGCGGTGTGGTCGCGGTCGCCCAGGAATCCCCCGAAGCCGTCGGGCATGCCGGCGTTGGGGTAGCAACTGACGCGGGTCCGGGCGATCTGCGCCAGGCTCTCGAGCGGGCCGCGCATCAGGTCCACCCCGATGGCGCAATTGAGGCCCACGCTCAGGGCGTCGACGTGGGAGATCGAGTGGTAGAAGGCCTCGACCGTCTGGGCCGAGAGGGTCCGGCCGGTGTCGAAGATCGTGCCCGAGATCAT
>JAFANO010000009.1 GCA_019232645.1 Planctomycetaceae bacterium
GCGCGTCGCCGGGCGACGCGCCCCGGCCCGGACAAGAGGACCCCGCGTCGTGACCGCTCGGCGTGGGGTTTTCTCGTGCGTGGCGAGACCGGCTCGCCTGCTCTGCGAGAGGGCCTGTCGCGAGGGATTTCACGGGGAGGGGGCGAAGCCTGCCGGGACGGGGACGCCCGGGATGATGGCCGAGCCTTGTCGCGCAGGGCCGTCGCCGACTACGATACGAGAGCACGATCAAGGGTTGAACCGAGGGGAGCTGATGAAGAGCGATGGGGAGCCGGGTCGTCTTGGCGATGAGCGGCGGGGTCGATAGCTCGGTGGCCGCGCACCTGTTGAAGGAGCAAGGTCACGAGGTCATCGGCCTCTTCATGCGCACCGGCGCCTCGGCGGAGGAGGCCGGGCGCCGCGCCCGGACCTGTTGCAGCGCCACCGACGCGATCGACGCGCGGGATGTCGCCGATCGGCTCGACATCCCGTTCTACGTCCTGGATTTCGAGCGCGAATTCGCGCGGATCATGGACCAGTTCGCCGACGAGTACGTCGCCGGCCGGACGCCGAACCCGTGCGTCATGTGCAACATCTGGCTCAAGTTCGGCAAGCTCTGGTCGTACGGCAAGCAGGTCGGCGCCGAGTCCGTGGCGACCGGCCATTACGCCCGGATCGCGATCGCGGCCGACGGCTCGCCCCGCGTCGCCCGCGCGGTCGATCGCTCCAAGGACCAGTCGTACGTGCTCTTCGGGCTCCGCCGCGAGCTCTTGCCGCACGTCCTGTTCCCCGTGGGCGGGTATCCCAAGTCCGAGATCCGGGCGATCGCCCGGGGGCGCGGGCTCCCGGTGCACGACAAGCCGGACAGCCAGGAGATCTGCTTCGTCCCGGACGATGATTACCTCGACTTCGTCCGTTCCCGGCGGCCAGGACGCGACACGGCGGGGATGATCGTGGATGAGGACGGCACGCCTCTGGCGCCCCATCCCGGCATCGAGGCGTTCACGATCGGCCAGCGCCGAGGCCTGGGGATCACCGTCGGCGCGCCCCGTTACGTCGTGCAGATCGAGCCGTTGTCGAAGACCGTCACCGTGGGCCGTCGCGAGTCGCTCGACAAGGCGGGCCTGGAAGCGTCGCGGATGAACTGGCAAGGGCCCGTCCCTGGATCGACGACCCCCTGCCTGGCGCAGATCCGCGCCCAGCACCGGGCCGTCCCCGCCACCGTTGAGCGGCTGCCCGGCGACCGCGCCCGAGTGATGTTCGAGGTCCCCCAAGCGGCCATCACCCCCGGACAGGTCGTCACCCTCTACCAGGATGAGCTGGTCCTGGGCGGCGGCTGGATCGACCGTGGGCTGGACCTCCCCTCAGGCGTCTGAGGGGTCATCCACGGCTCGACAATCCCCCCTTTCCACCCGCGATCGTCCGTTGGATCGCCGGTCCGGAGGACGCGATGATCACCGTCGGGATGTTCTACGACGTCATCCCCCTGAAGGCGCCCCTCTTCGTCTTGAAGTTCCAGGAGGTCCTGGACCTGCTGAAGACGACCCCCGGCCATCGGTCCAGTTTCCTCTATCAGCGCGTGGACGACCCCGACTCGTATGCGATCCTGAGCGAGTGGGAGGACCAGCAAGTCTTCCTCGACTTCATCCAGTCCGACGCCTTCCGGCAGGTGACGACGTGGGGACGCGACCAGATCCTCCGCGCGGCCCCGAGACACAAGATCTATCCCTGCCACGAAGAATCGCGCTGACGGGCGGCCATCTTCCCGGGCGATTCGGGTTGCCAGGCGCGCGGTCATGAACTAGGATTGTTGCAAGTGTCGAGAGAAATATTGAAGATTATATAATCCTTTTCATGGAGCGAACGAGGCTTGGAGACGAGGAACGGAATCGAGTTGTCTTGCTCATCTTTTCTGCCCGCCCAACTCCTGGGTGGTGTCCCAACTGGATTGAAAAATGGGCAGTAAGTCCCGCTGATGTAAGGGATTACGAGTCGAGCCCGCCTCGGGGTCCAGGCCTCTGTCACGAAAGGACTATTGGCGAGTATTTCAATCTAACTGGAACACCACCAACTCCTGTCCCGATGAACTCAACTCCCCGTTGACTCATGCCCTCTTTCGTCGCGACAGGTCGTCTCACTCCTCAATGGGAGCCTTTCCGGAATGGCTCGAGTCAGCTTGATCCTGCCCCTGGCGCCGAATTCCTCTCCGTGTCCCGATCGGATCCGTCGTTTGCGTGAGGGCCTTGACGGGGTGGGTTACGAGGTCGAGGCGCTCGCGGTCTCCGATTCCAGGACGGTGGAGGGGATGGCCGACGCGCGCGGGACCTGGCGCTCGCTCTCGGCCCGCATTCCGGGGCTGGCCGCCTCGGCCGTCATCGGCCTCATGGAAGCGCGGGGCGACCTGCTGGTGGTGCTCGACCCGGAACGGGGATACTCGCCCGACGACATCTGCCGCGCACTCGAACCCCTCGCGAACGGGGAAGCGGACGTGGTGGTCGCGCGTCGCGGGGGCGGTGGGGGCGTCCGCGGTCGCCTCCGGGATCTGGCCGGGGCGATGATCCGGCCCTGGCTGGGGGCCTCGGGTTTGCGGCCCGGCTTGGTCGCGATGACTC
>JAFANO010000039.1 GCA_019232645.1 Planctomycetaceae bacterium
ACGGGAAGGCCTACCTCCACTCCGCGGAGTGGAGGGCCTTGCGGGCCAAGGTCCTCAATCGGTGCACCGAGTGTAACGCGGCGTTGCGGATCGAGGCCGTTTGCTATGAAACCGGACACCGCCTATGATCCTGGTAAAGCACGCAAGCGGGGGCGGGGACGTGACCCCTCCCGGGCGCGTGCCGCGGGGCGAGGGGTGGACGACGTGGTCTACATCGCGCGGTCGCGGGCGACCGGCCTCGTGAAGATCGGCTACAGCCGCGACCCGGCGCGGCGCCTCGACGAGCTGGCCGCCCGCCACGGGCCGCTCGACCTGCTCCTGGTCCTGGTCGGCGACCGCGCGGACGAGAAGGCCCTCCACCGCCGCTTCGCCGGCCACGCCGTGGGCCACGAGTGGTTCAGGTGTTCCCGGGAGCTCGAGTCCTTCGTCGGAGCCGTCCTCCCGTGACAGAATGGGTACCCGGTCAAGCGAATTCCGTAGGACCCCGGGAGCTGCAGGGCCCGGCCCGCGCCGAAGGCATGCCAAGAGGGGTAGACCCTAATTGACGTAGAGCGGTAGGTGTGGCGGGATGGCCATCGCCCGAACCCGCCAGTCGCCGCCCATGAGGGGGACGACGGCCGCTTTCATGGCCTTGCCATTCATCTAGAATCCTTTATCGCGAGGCCGCGCTGGGTTTCCCGGCGAACCGTGAAGCCGACACGCGGTCCGATACGGAAGTGTCCTGCGAGGAGGCGACGATGGGCGTGCTGGATGGCAGGGTGGCGATCGTGACCGGAGCGGCCAGAGGGATCGGGGCGGCCATCGCGAAACGGCTCGCCGCCGACGGGGCGCGGGTCGTCGTGAATTACAGCACGAGCGCCAAGCCGGCCGGGGAGACGGTCGCGGCGATCGCCGGGGCCGGCGGGCAGGCCGTCGCCGTGCAGGGCGACGTGAGCAACCCGGCCGCCGTGACCGGCCTCTTCGACGCCGCCGAGCGGCGGTTCGGCCCGGTCGCCATCCTCGTGAACAACGCGGGGGTCCACGAGACCCGGCCGGTCGAGCAGGCCGACGCGGCGCACTTCGAGAAGGTCTTCCGCGCCAACGTGCTGGGGACGCTCCTCGCCACGGCCGAGTTCGCCCGCCGGTTCCGGGGTGGCCCCGGGCGCGTGGTCAACATCTCCTCCCGCGCGGCCCGCAGCGCGCTCCCGGGCTGGGCTGTCTACTGCGCCTCGAAGGCGGCCGTCGAGGGGCTCACCCGCGGCCACGCCGTCGACCTCGGCGCCAAGGGGATCACGGTGAACGCCGTCGGCCCCCGGCACGACCGACACCGAGATGCTCCGCGCCGGGCTGCCCGAGGAGCTGAAGGAGCAGATGATCGCCAGCACGGCCCTCGGCCGGCTTGGCACGCCCGAGGACATCGCCGACGTCGTCGCCTTCGTCTGCTCCGACGACGCCCGGTGGATCACCGGGCAGTTCCTCGACGCCAACGGCGGGCTCCTCATCTGACCCAAAGAAACTCCGCTCAACGTCATGTCGGGGTTGCGCGGCCTGGTGATCAGTCAACTTCACAGGGGTGGCCCCCCGCGCCCCCCGGGCGCCGTCCCGCGTCCCCGGGGCCCGTCTGCGGCGGCCGCGCCGGCCGACATCGCCCCCGTCGTCGTGTTCCAGGCCTCCTCCGACAGCAGATGGCTCACAGCGAGGCGATCGACGCGACCTGCTCAAGGAGATTGAAATGTTAAAACTGCGAAACAAGGCTCTAGGGAGCCCATGGGTGCTGCTGCCGCTCCGCCTGGTCATCGGCTTTGGCTTCATGGCTCACGGGTGGGCCAAGCTCAGCCGGGGACCGTCGGGTTTCGCTAAGCTACTCACTCAGATCGGCGCCCCTCTCCCCGAGACGACGGCGTGGGTGTCCACGTTCGTGGAGCTTCTCGGCGGTCTGGCAATCTTTGTGGGGGCCTTCGTCGAGGTCGTGAGTCTCCCGCTCATCGTCATGATGCTCGTGGCGATGTTCACCGTGCACCTGAAGTACGGCTTCAGTTCCGTCAACACGATCGGATTGACCGAGGACGGACCGCAGTTCGGCCCGCCGGGTTACGAGGTCAACCTCCTTTATATTGCAGGTCTGCTCTCGCTGATCTTGGGCGGCGCGGGAGCGTTGTCCATCGATCGCCTTCTCTTGCGCAAAGGCGGGTTGTCGGAGCGTCCCAAAGAGCACCAGCCGGCCGTCTGACCCGGTTCGCAGAGCCTCGTCGTGGTTGATAGAGAACGGCGAAAAGATACATCACTCGTCGTGGGGTCTAACGGCGAGGCAGGGTGTGTCAGCATGTGCTGGAAGGCGTAGCGTCAGCGTCATTCGTCACTGAAGACGCGGCCTCTCCGTCACTCTCGGGGACTGGTGAAGGGACAAGCATTCCTCGGAATACGCGCTTTCGGGACATTGTTGGCGCGTCATGTTTCCCCAGGCCGACAGCCCAGGGCACCTTGCGGAACATCAGCCGGCGGCCTGTTCAGTGACAAGTGTGGTAGACGCTACTTGACAGTGGACGGCCGGCCGGCGATGCTCGCGGGGGAGGAGGATCCGGGGTCCCACAATCATCCGACCAGAAACGTACGGTAAGCCCTCCGAGCGTCCCCCGAAGCGACGGAGCTGGCTCGCCTCGTTTGATAGCGATGAGCCTGAGATCCCGGAATCGACTTGTTTTTCAGCGAAAACGCCG
>JAFANO010000414.1 GCA_019232645.1 Planctomycetaceae bacterium
CGCGCGCAAGGCGATCGAGTCAAACATGGCGATGGGCTGGTGAGGGGCCGGCCGGCCGCGCGGGGTCCGTGGCCCCGCCGGCCCACGGGTCGTCCCGGCCAGGGCCCTCGAATGTGAGCACGGTCCGCGACCTGCACCCGTCCGAGAGCCTTCCTGGCGTGCGGATCGCTCTCCTCAAGTCCGATGGCGCTCGTCACGCGGGGCGGCGAGATCGCGTGACGAGCGCTCCGATCCGTTCTCCGTACCAGCTCCCGCCTCGAACGCGCCCGAGATCGGGGCCAGCGGTCGATCGGCGCCCCCGTCCGGGCGTCGAGGGCGGAGCACATCCCTCTAGGTCAGTGGGGACTGTCATGGTCAGTGTGATTAGTCTGACCCTGGGGGGCGGGCGGGGGACTCGGCTCTACCCGCTCACCAAGTTGCGGAGCAAGCCCGCCGTCCCGATCGCGGGCAAGTACCGCCTCATCGATATCCCGATTTCCAACTGCATCTCCTCGGGGCTCAACGAGATCTTCGTGCTGACCCAGTTCAACTCGGTGAGCCTGCACCGGCACATCTCCAACACGTACAAGTTCGACCCGTTCGGCGGCGGGTTCGTCGAGATCCTGGCGGCGCAGCAGACGATGCAGGACGAGACGTGGTACCAGGGGACCGCCGACGCGGTGCGCCGCAACATCCCCCACTTCACCGAGAAGCGCTACGACCTCGTCCTGATCCTCTCGGGCGACCAGCTCTACCGGATGGACTTCCAGGACATGATCCGGACCCACCTGGAGAACAAGGCCGAGGCGACGATCGCCACCTTGCCGGTCTCGGAGGAGGAGGCCCGGGCGTGCGGGATCATGCGGATCGACGCCACCGGCCGCATCATTGACTTCGAGGAGAAGCCGAAGATCCCTGAGAAGCTCGATCGCGTCCGGACCGGCCCCGAGTGGATGGCGCGGTTCGGGATCCAGGCGCAGGGCCGCCCCTACCTGGCCAGCATGGGCATCTACCTGTTCAACCAGGCCATGCTCGAGCAGCTGCTCCGCGCCGGCGACGCCTCCGACTTCGGCAGGGAGCTGTTCCCCCAGGCGATCGAGGACCACCGGGTCCAGGCCCACCTCTTCGACGGCTACTGGGAGGACATCGGGACCATCGGCGCCTTCCACAAGGCGAACATCGACCTGACGCGGGATCACCCGCCATTCGACTTCACCTTCGGAGACCACCCGATCTTCACCCGCCCGCGCTATCTGCCCCCCTCCCGGATCAAGGGCGCGACGGTCAACAACAGCCTGATCGCCGATGGCAGCGTCATCGGCCGCGGCACGCTCATCGAGAACTCGGTCATCGGCGTCCGCTCGCAGATCGCCGAGAACGTCACGATCCGGAACACCTACATCATGGGGGCCGATCTCTACGAACAGCCCCACCAGATCGCCGAGAACGACCGCGCCAGCCGACCGCACGTCGGCATCGGTGCCGGCTCAGTGATCGAGGGCGCGCTGATCGACAAGAACGCCCGGATCGGCCGCGGTGTCCAGATCCGCAACGATGGGGGGGTCGTCGACTCGGAGGAGGCGCCCCACTACGTCATCCGCGATGGGATCGTCGTCATCCCCAAGTTCACGGCCCTCCCGGACCGCTTCGTCATCTGACGGCCCGTCCCCGGAGGTCCTTCGCCCGTCGGATTGGCGTCGATCCCGGCCCGTCCCGCCCGAGGCCCATCGCCCGCGGCGACCGGGCGCGCAAGTTGCCCTCGATCATCACAGTTGGTAAATTCGGACGAGGGGCGTGGCGGCGATGCGCGGACGCGACTCGCGCGGGCCGGGCCTCACGGGCCCGCTCGGGTCCAGCCCGATCGAACCGAGCGGAAGGATGGGCCTTGGCAACGGATACCAACACCGCCGGGGGCGAGACGATCGGCGGGTTTCGCTACCTCCGCACGATCCACCCCGGCGCGACGTCGGTCATCATGGAAGTCGTCCAGGAATCGACTGGCAAGCGGTTCGCGCTGAAGCGGTTGCTCGCCTCGCGCGCCGAGGACCCGAACGAGCGCC
>JAFANO010000640.1 GCA_019232645.1 Planctomycetaceae bacterium
ACCTGAAAGAACGGCCGATCGGCGCCCAGGAAGAGACGGCGATGCCCTCGCCCGAGCAGGCGGCCCGCATCCGGCAGCTCGACGAGCAGATCGCGGCGCTGCGCCGGACGCTCGCCACGCCGACGCCCGAGCTCGACGCCGACCAGGTCGCCTGGGAAGAGTCGCTGCTCGCCGACCCGAAGGAGGCGGAGAAACTCCCGGCGAAGATCGCACGGATCCTCAAGCTCGAGTCGGCGGAGAGGGCCGACGCGGAGCGGGAGGAAATCGCCGCCTATTATCGGAGCGACGTCGCGCCGCGACTGGCGGCGACGCGGGACGACCTTGCCGATCGGGAACGGCGGAAGGCCGAGGTCGACCGCGCGATCCCCAGGACCCTGATCGCGACCTCGGTCGCGCCGCGGGTCATCCGGATCCTGCCGCGCGGCAACTGGCTCGACGAGTCGGGCCCGATCGTCACGCCCGCCGTGCCCGCCTTCCTGGCACCGGTAGCGCCCGAAGGACAGCGCGCGACCCGGCTCGACCTGGCCCGGTGGCTCGTCGATCGCGACAACCCGCTGGTCGCGCGCGTCTTCGTGAACCGGCTCTGGAAACTGGCGTTCGGCCAGGGGCTGGTGGCGACGCTCGACGACTTCGGCGCGCAGGGCGCCCGGCCGACCCATCCCGAGCTGCTCGACTGGCTGGCGACCGAGTTCATGGACCGAGGCTGGGAGGTCAAACGGATGCTCCGGCTGATGGTCCTGTCGGGGACGTACCGGCAGTCGTCCCGCGCCGACGAGCCGACCCGCCAGCGCGACCCGTATAACGCCTGGCTGGCCCGCCAGTCGCGGTTCCGGCTCGACGCCGAGATGGTCCGCGACAACGCACTGGCCGTCAGCGGCCTGCTCGTGCCCGCGATCGGGGGCCCGAGCGTCCGGCCCTACCAGCCGGCCGGCTACTGGTCGCACCTGAACTTCCCCAGGCGCGAGTACGAGAGCGACCACGGCGACGGCCTCTACCGCCGGGGGCTCTACACCTACTGGTGCCGGACCTTCCTCCACCCCAGCCTCCGCGCCTTCGACGCGCCGACGCGCGAGGAGTGTACCGTCGAGCGCCGGCGCTCGAACACGCCGATCCAGGCGCTGGTGCTCCTGAACGACCCGACCTACGTCGAGGCGGCGCGGGCGCTGGCCGAGCGGGTCCTCCGCGAGGCGGGGCCGGACGCCGCCTCCCGGATCGACCGGGCGTCCCGGCTGGTCCTGTCGCGCCCGACCCGGTCCGAGGAACGATCCCTCCTGACGGCGCTCTCCCTCAAGCACCGGGAGCAATACCAGGCCGATCCGAAGGCCGTCGACGAGCTGATCCGCGTCGGCGAGCATCCCGCGCCGCCGGGGGTCGACCCGGCGGAGCTGGCGGCCTGGATGTCGGTGGCCCGCGTCCTCCTCAACTTGCACGAGGCGAACACGAGGAACTGAGCGATGCACCCCCTCGAGGACTGGAGGCGACGGCTCACCCGACGCGCGTTCCTCGGCAGCGGCACGACCGGCATCGGCTCGCTGGCGCTGGCGGCGCTCCTGAACCCGAAGCTGCTCGACGGGGCCGAGGCCAGACCGGGACGCGACACGAGTGCCGGAGCCGTCAACCCGCTCCACGTCGCCCCCAGGGCCAAGCGGATCATCTATCTCTACATGGCCGGCGGACCTTCGCACCTGGAGACGCTCGACTCCAAGCCCAAGCTGGCCGAGCTGAGTGGGCAGCCGATGCCCGAGTCGTACACCCGGGGCATGCCGATCGCGCAGCTCCAGAACCAGAAGCTCGTCTGCTTCCCCCCGCAGCACGCCTTCCGCGAGTTCGGCCAGTCGCGGCAGGTGATCGCCGAGATCTTCCCGCAGATCGGCACGGTCGCCGACGACCTCTGCATCATCCGGTCGATGGTCACCGAGGCGATCAACCACGACCCCGCGCACACCTTCATGAACACCGGCACGACGATCTCGGGCCGGCCGGCGATGGGGGCGTGGATCAACTACGGCCTCGGCAGCGAGAACGAGGACCTGCCCGGCTTCGTCGTGCTGACGTCGCTGGGCGCGGCGGGGCAGGCCCAGCCGATCGCCGCGCGGCAGTGGCACAGCGGGTTCCTCCCCAGCCGCTTCCAGGGGGTCGAGTTCCGCTCGAAGGGCGACCCGGTGCTCTACGTCGGCAACCCCAAGGGGGTCGACCGGTCACGCCAGCGCGACGTCGTCGAGTCGGTCCAGCAGCTCGACCGGCTCGAGCACGACGTGGTGGACGACCCCGAGATCGCCACCCGGATCGGCGCCTACGAGACCGCCTTCCGGATGCAGACGAGCGTGCCCGAGCTGATGGACCTCTCGGGCGAGCCCCGGCACGTCCTCGCGATGTACGGCACCCAGGGCGCCGACGGCTCGTTCGCCGCCAACTGCCTCCTGGCGCGGCGGCTCGCCGAGCGCGGCGTCCGCTTCATCCAGCTCTATCACCGCGACTGGGACCACCACTCGATCATCAAGCGCGACATCGAGATCACCGCCCGCGAGGTCGATCAGGGGGCCGCGGCGCTGATCAAGGACCTGAAGCAGCGGGACCTGCTCAAGGACACGCTGGTCATCTGGGGCGGGGAGTTCGGCCGGACCCCGATGGCGCAAGGCTCCGGCCGCGACCACCATATCAAGGGCTTCTCGATCTGGATGGCCGGCGGCGGCGTCAAGGGGGGCATCAGTCACGGCGAGACCGACGAGCTCGGATATCATGCCGTCAAGGACGTCGTCCACGTCCACGACCTCCACGCGACGATCCTGCACCTCTTCGGGATCGACCACACCCGGCTGACCTACCGGTTCCAGGGCCGCGACTTCCGCCTGACCGACGTCGCCGGCAAGGTCGTCTGGCCGATCCTGGCATCGTCGGCCCCGGCCGCCCCTCGACCCGACCTCGCGCACTCCTCTTGACGTGCGATTGCGCTTTTTTTATCTCTCAGGTGTTCCACCCCACCGGCACCGACACCACGATAGCTCGCGCCGGTGGGTCCCCACTCACCACTCTCCCTCACGGATGAGAGCGCATGATGAGCAACTCCGTCCTCTTCGAGCGTCTTGTGAAGTCCGCGGAACGGATCGCCCGTCACACCTGCTATCCCGGGAAACAGCAAGCGGTCGAGCAATGCGTGGAGGACGTGGAGGACCTCTCGCGAGCGGGGCGGATCACCGCCGCCCAATCCGAGGTGCTCCTGGACATTTTGCTCGGGGACTGTCGTGAACCGGCGTTGCCGATCCCCCTCAACGCCTGACGCCCCGCGAGATCATGGGAGCATCGGAAGCGCGAGTCGTTCCTCGTCCGGATGATCATCCGATGCCCATGATCTCGACCGCCCCCCCTCGGCCGGGGGACCTCGCCCTTCAGTCCAATTTTGGACCTCGGCGAGGATCATTGCGGGGCCGCGCTCACGCCCACTTCCAGGCCCCGCTCGCTCACGACCGGGATGGCGCACGCCATGAATTTAAGTTTCCCACCCCTGAAGGGGGTGGGATTTCCGGCTCAGGGTGCACCCGAGGTGCGGACCGGTCCCTCGGTCCCCCTGTCCAGTCCAGGGCTACTGAGAGGGAGCCCTGCCCTGACCCTCTCGGATCAGGAGTTCTTGAAACGCTTTGCGGCGTGTCTCAACGTCGGTCGTTTTCCGGGGCCGACGGTTCGGGGCCCCAACGCCAGACGACCACTGGATGCCAAAGAGCCGGGAGTGCCTCTGGGGCTGGCCCCCT
>JAFANO010000759.1 GCA_019232645.1 Planctomycetaceae bacterium
CGACATCCTCACGACGCTGAATTATGCCGAGATGTACGCGTTCCATCGCGAGCGGGGGGCGGCGGCGACGATCGCCTCGTATCCCCGCGAGGTCCGGATCGACTTCGGCGTCCTGGAGTTCGCCAACGACCCGCACGTCCTGGCCGGCTATCGCGAGAAACCCGAGTTCTCGTTCCAGGTGAGCATGGGCGTGTATATCCTGGACGGGGTCGCGTGGGACTTCCTGACCCCCGGCCAGATGCTGCCGATGCCCGACCTGCTGGAGACGATGCGGAAGGCGGGGTACCCCGTCCACTGCTTCCGGCAGAACTGCTACTGGCTCGACATCGGCCGGCACGACGACTACGCGACGGCCAACGACATGTTCGAGGCGCGCCGGGCCGCGTTCCTGGGCGAGCCGGAGAAGCGAGCGCTCAAGGTGGGACGAGACCAGTGAATCCCTATGCGGTCGCCGCGCCGGCGGTGCTGATGGCGTACCTGATCGGCGGGATCCCCTTCGGCTTCCTGACGGCGCGATGGGTCAAGGGGATCGACATCCGCACGGTCGGCTCGGGCAACATCGGCGCGACCAACGTCGGCCGGGTGCTGGGCTTCCGCTTCTTCGTGCTCGTCTTCCTGCTCGACATGCTCAAGGGCTTCCTGCCGACCTACGGGTTCCCGAGGGCGCTGGCCGAGGCCGGATGGCGTCCCCCGCCGGAACTCGGAGTCCTGGTCGCGCTGGCGACAATCCTGGGCCACAACTTCCCCATCTATCTCGGGTTCCGCGGCGGGAAGGGGGTCGCGACCAGCCTCGGGGCCGTGCTGGCACTCGACATGGCAGCCGCCCTGGCGTCGGCGTCCGGGTTCGTGATCATCCTGCTGGTGACGCGGTATGTTTCCGCCTCCTCGCTCTGCGGGGGCCTCGTCTTCCTGATCGTCTACTTCAGCCGGGTGAAAGAGCCCTGGGGTCGGGACCACTTCGCCATGAGCGCCCTGATCATCGGGCTGATGATCCTGCTCTTCGTCCGGCATCGCAAGAACCTCGCCCGGATCGCGGCGGGGACCGAGCCGAAGGTCTCGCTCTGGAAGAAGGCGACGCCGCGCGGAGGGGAGACGAAGACAGCGCCGAGGTCCGGGCGGATCGCCTGGTTGCTGGTCGTCGTGCTGGCGGTCGCGAGCCTGGGCGTGGCGCGAGGGCTCGCGGTCCAGGCGACCCGGCGCTCGCAAGTGACGGTGGGACGGCACACGCTGACCGAGGTCGCGCGGGTCGGCACCGAGCACCAGCGCGCCGAGCGGTTGACGTTCGCCGACCGGGGGCGTCGGCTGGCGGTCACTTGCCCGCGATACGAGCGGGTCGTCCTCTACCGCGTGACGGAGTCCGAGGAACTGGAGCTGGTCCGCGACATCGAGCTCGAGGGGCGTCCCGTCGCGGTCTGGGCGACGGCCGATCGGCTCTTCGTGCTGGAGCGCCCGGCCGGCGACGCGCGGCATGTCGAGCCGGGCTGGTGGGAGGCCTTCGACTTCCAGGGGGACCCGGTGGGCTCGAAAGTCCGGGTGGGGATGTATCCCGACGACCTGGCCGTGACGCCGGACGGGCTGCACGCGCTGGTGCTGACCTCGGGGAGGGCCGAGGGGGGCGCGCACCGACCCGCGCCGGCGCTCGACGTCGTGGCGCTGGGATCGAAATCGGGGTGGGAACCGCCCCGGGTTGTCGGCCACGTCACGTTCGAGGGACCGGGCGACGATCCGGCGCGGCTCACCCTCTCGGCGACGGGTCGCCGTGTGGTGGTCACGCTGCTGGGCTCGAACCAGGTCGCGGCGATCGACCTAGCCGACCCGGCGCATCCCCAGATCATCGGGCGATCGCCGCTGCCGGAATCCGAGGTCCCCGACCCGCCGGATGCGCCGGACGACCGGATCGTGATGCCCGTCGCCTCGGGGCGCGAGGCCGTCTGGATCACCTGGCCTGGGCCGCCCGACGCGAAAGACGGCTGCCTCGCCCGCACGCTCCCCCGGGACTCGGGCCTCGCCTTCCACGACCCATTCACGCACCGATCGCTGGGCCGGCTCACCCTCCGATCGGGGGCGATGAACCTCAGCGCCACGAGGCCCACGGGCCTGGCCTTCAACCCCGACCGTGGGTTGCTGGCCGTGGCGAGCCGCTCGGGCAGCGTCCACCTCATCGCGATGAAACCCGCGACGGCCCGCCATCACGAGTGACGCATCGCGTGCGCTGGGCGGCGTTCTCCGACATCCCCCTCGCCCCTCGCCCCTGTTCGGTCAGCCTCCGCATCTGCGGCTCGCTCCCGGCCCCAATCGCAAGAGCCGGATGTTGCGGAACTCCGCGTCCACGCCGTGATTCTGCAAGCCGAAGTAGCCCTGGAGCGGGGGCTGGCGGAGCGTCGGGAGGTGGTCGAGCCGGGTGTCGAGGACCTGCTGGCCGTTGCACCAGACCTCGACGCGGAGACCCTGGCAGCGCACCGTGTACCGGTTCCACTGGCCGGCCGGCCTGGTCGGGTTCGCGGCGGGGGCGGCGTGGCGATAGAGTGCGCCGCTGGAGTACTTGTCGGCGTGGCCCGCGTCGTCCTGGGCCTGAAGCTCCAGCCCGGTCCGCGAGGGCCAGTCGAGGCCCAGCGTCTCCACCCGCCGCTTGCCCTGCTTGCTGGGCGGGATGGACCATTCGACCGGCCGGGCGCGGAGGAAGAGTCCCGAGTTGCCGTGCTCGGGGACCTTCCACTCGAGCTGGAGGATGAAGTCGTCGACCTCGATCGGCGCTCGGAGCCAGCCGAACTCGTCGGGGCCGGGCCGGCAGACGATCGTGCCGTCGCTCCATGTCCAGGTGGTCGGGCGCTGCGACATCTCGGCCACCCAGCCGGCCAAGCCGTGCGCGGCGGGGTCGATGAAGCGGTCGTCGACCACCGGCTCGGGCTCGGGGACGTGGCGCAGGGGCGTCGGGCCCTGGGGCATGAGCCGCTTGTCGAGCATCTCCAGGATCGCGCCCCACTCGAGCAGGGAGAAGCGCCGACCGAGCCGGCCATAAAGCGTGAGGTGGAAGTTCCCCGGGGTGCCGTGGAGGACGTCG
>JAFANO010000457.1 GCA_019232645.1 Planctomycetaceae bacterium
CGGTGAGCGACGCATCGTCAGGGTCGGCCCACTCCAGCTCCTGCATCTCGGTCCCGACCTCGTCGAGCGCCCGGTAATCGGGATAGAACACGTTGAAGCCGAAGGCCCCCCCGGGGGCGACATGGCGCGCGATCGAGGTGAAGGCCCGCGATTGATCCTCGACCGTGTGCAGGTGCTGCAGCGACCGGAACGGGGCGATGGCCAGGCCATAGGCCCGCCCGAGATGGAGCGCGCGCATGTCGCCCTCGTGGAGGGCGACGCGACTCCGGACCTCCTCGGGCTCGCGGGCGAGCTTCGCCTTGAGGACGCCGAGCATCTCCGGCGAGAGGTCGACGCCGTCGATCGGCACGCCGCTCCTGGCGATGGGCAGGAGCACCCTCCCGGTGCCGCAGGCTACCTCGAGGATCGGGCCACCGTGGCGACCGGCGAGCTCGAGCCAGAACGCGAGGTCGTTCAGGCGCCGGTCGGCGGCGTACGCCGGGTCGTAGTGTCGGGCGGTCGCTTCGTAGAAGCTCCGTTCGGTGTCGCCGGGTGTTTCCGGGGCCATGGCTTTTCAGTCCAGGGTAATACGCATTCCGGATCTTTTGTGCCCCTGGTCCGGATCTCCCATTTGAGATTTCCAATTTCAAATCAGCAGATCGGTGCCCAAAATCCCTGGGACTCGTATTACACCACGGACACAGCGGAAGGGGCGGGAGTCGAACCCGCAAGGCTCAGCGCTCGCCCGCTCTCCAGGCGGGTCCCGTCACCGGTTCGGGTGGCCCTTCCGGATCGTCGAGCCAGTGGGCGATGCAGGGGTCGAACCTGCGGCCTCCAGCGTGTCGTGCTGGCGCTCTGCCCGGCTGAGCTAACCGCCCGGATGATCCAGCACCCCGACCAGGACTCGAACCCGGGACTCCTCGTTAGGACCGAGGTATGATCCTCCGTTTCACCATCGGGGCGTGCAGCGGAAGGCAAGGGATTCGAACCCTCACGCCCTCGCGGGCGCACTCGTTAGCACCGAGGCCCGGCCAGCCGTATCCGGCTACCTTCCGTCTCGCAGTGGACCGACCGGGAGTCGATCCCGGATCTCCGCCACGCCAGGGCGGTGTCGTCCCGTTGGACCAGCCGCCCATACCTTTCCGCCAAGGTCCGCCCGGGGTTCGAACCCGAACCGCCTCCCTACCGAGGCGGTATGCCGCCGGTAACACTTGCGGACCGGAACAGTCGTCCCGGCAGGACTAGAACCTGCGCTCTCCTGCGTGTGGGGCAGGCATTCTGGCCGCTGGACGACGGGACAAGATGCAGCAGCGGGTCTGGGTGTCGAACCCAGCACTCCGAGTTTATGAGACTCGGCCGAGCACCGGCCCACCCGCAATCGAGTTCGGACAAGATATCGAGCCCCGAGCCGGCCGGCCGTCGGTGAGTCGACGGGTCCCTGCCATGCTCGGGACCGGGATCAGTAGCCCGTGCGGGAATCGAACCCGCCTCTCCAGCGTGAGGGGCTGGTGTCCTGGCCGATAGACCAACGGGCCGTCGTGCGGAGTGCGCCGGGCAGGAGTCGAACCTGCACTGCCGGAGGCGGGTGGGTTACAGCCACCTGGGCACGCCCATGCCCAGCCGGCGCAGCGATGGAGTCAGGAGCACGGGTCGGAGTCGAACCCACAGGTCACCGAGGTTCGAGCCTGGCCGCTCTGCGTCTGGCGAACCGTGCCGAGATCCAGCGCCCCCGAGGGGATTTGAACCCCTGGCCTCCTCGCTGACAACGAGGCGAGCACTCCGGGCTGCTCCGCGAGGGCAATCGCTTCAGACAGTGGCCCAGGAGGGAGTCGAACCCTCAGACACCTGCTCCTGAGGCAGGCGGCTTTGCCGGTTTGCCTACCGGGCCGTTGGCATATCGCGAGGCGGAAGCCGTGGGACTCGAACCCACAAGCGGGACAGCCCGCCGCCCGTGTTCAAGGCGGGCCCCTGATCCGGCCGGTTGACTTCCGTCGTCCGGTCAGTTCCGGGGGCAGGGATCGAACCTGC
>JAFANO010000365.1 GCA_019232645.1 Planctomycetaceae bacterium
GATCGCGCCCGCCTTCGGGGCGTCCGGGCGTGTCGACCGGGGGAATTGACAGGCGGACCCCCCTGCCCTACGATCGGGCGCGGAGGGGCATGCCTCGAGGCGGATTTTCTCTGACGGATGAGCCCGACCGGAGGGACATGATGTCCATGGCGGTGGAGACCACTCCGAGGCCTCCCGCGGTCGCGATGCGGGTCGCGCTGATCTACGACCTCGACGGGTGCCGGGGGCCGACCGGCGTGACCCGTCACGCGCTGGCGCAACTGGAGCGGCTGGCGCGCCGGCCCGAGGTGGCGCTGACCCTGATCGCCGGGCGGATGACCGAGCCCGACGGCTTGGCCTACTGGGAGTCGCTGGGCGCGATGCCCCGGCGCGAGCTGCCGGTGCGGGCCCGGGACGCCCTGCGCTGGTGGCGGGTCGCCTCGTGGCCACCCGTCGAGTGGTGGTCGGGCCCGGTCGATTGGGTCTACAGCCCGGCCGAGTACGGCGTCGCCACCCGCCAGGCGCGACGCGCCGTGACCAGCCACGACGTCCTCCAGAACCTCCAGGCCCACCCCAGGATGCGCCAGCAGCTGGGGCACACGTTCGGGCGCGCCGACCTGATCCTCTCGGTCTCGCGGTTCAACGCCGAGCGGCTCTCGGTGGCGTTCCCGGGCTGCCGGGACCGCGTGGCGTACGTCCCCAACGGCGCGGAGGACCTCTTCTTCGAGCCGCCGACCGAGCACGAGCGGGCCTCGGCGCGGGCCGACCTCGGGCTGCCGCCCGGGGTCCCCTACCTGCTCTCGGTGGCCAACTTCCAGCCGCGGAAGAACCTGGCCCGTCTGGTCCGCGCGGCGTCGGCGTTGCCCGAGGTGGCACGGGGCGAGCTGGCCTTGGTCTTGCTCGGGGCCGGCTCCGAGCCCGAGACCCGGGCGTTGCGCGAGCAGGCCGCGGCGGCCGGCCGCCGCGCCCTGATCCGGATGCCCGGCTATCGCCAGGGCAAGGTCCTGCGCGCCGCCTACGCCGAGGCGACCGCGCTGGTCTTCCCCTCGCTCTGCGAGAGCTTCGGCATCCCGGCGGTCGAGGCGATGGCACAAGGCACCCCGGTGGCGCTGGCCGACTCGACCGCGCTGCCCGAGGTCGGGGGCGCGGCCGGCTGGTACTTCGACCCCGCATCCGAGGAGGCGCTGCGGGCTACCCTGCGCGACCTGCTCGACCGCCCCGACGAGCGGGCCCGACGCGCCCTGCTCGGCCGTACGATCGCCGCGGGCTACCGCTGGCAGGCGGCCAACGACCGGCTCGTCGCGGCGCTGGCCGAGCGGCTCTGAGCGGCGTCCCGGCCGTCCCGGCCCGCGTTTTCGGCGCCACCCTCTTGCCCGGCGGTCCCGCCCCCTGTAGGATAATTACCGGTACTCCGCACCCGAAGCTTCGTCCCTTCCCGACCGCGTCGCGCCGGCGGCCCCAGGGTCTCGCCGATGACCGAACGCGGTCGCGTTCGCTGGCGAAATGCGGCGGCCGTGAACCGGTGATCGGCTCGAGGTGTCGAGTGCTCGTGTCAGGATGCCACCCGCGGCCGGTTTCGTGTCCCGGGTGGGAAATTGCCCTTGCATGGCCTGAGTGCGACGGTTATAGTTGGGAATTTCACGGCTCGGTGGGCGCGATCGCTGGCGTAGCTCAATCGGCAGAGCACCGGTTTTGTAAACCGACGGTTGTGAGTTCGACTCTCACCGCCAGCTCTGCTCGGCTGCATGGGAGGGGGATCTCGATCTCGGCCGGAGTGCCCGAGACTCGGAGCCCGATCGGCCCCGTGCTCACTCCGGAGACGGAACCCGGGTGGATACCCAAGCGGCCAAAGGGGCCAGACTGTAAATCTGGTGGCACTGCCTTCGCAGGTTCGAATCCTGCTCCACCCATGCCGAGCCGAGCGGTCGGACTCGGCGAGGCGATCCCTTGAATCACCGGCAATCGAGGAGGACGCGGCGCCGGGAACCTCGATCTCCGGGCGAACCAGGGGGAGGGAGAAAGGCCGATCCGCCGCGCGGATCATCGCGGGTGTAACTCAATGGTAGAGTACCTGCCTTCCAAGCAGGTTACGTGGGTTCGATTCCCATCACCCGCTCTCGCGACCGGACCGGGGGAGGGGAACCGCCGGCGGCCTGCGACCCGGCGCGGGCCGGGACCTGAAGGATCACCAGAATCAACGCTGCCGTGGCTCAGTCGGTAGAGCGCGTCCTTGGTAAGGACGAGGTCCTGGGTTCAAATCCCAGCGGCAGCTTTTGGGCGATGGCCCAAGGCTCGGGCGGTGCGTGCGAGAGGCCCGGCGGTCGGCCCCAGGCCGCCGGGAGGTCCGCCTGAAGCGGGTCACGCGGCTGGCGTGTGGGGCGGCTTCGGGCGGTGGACCCTTCAATCGACCACAGGGATGCCGTGAGGCGTTGAGCAGCAATGGCTAAGGAAACTTTCACCAGGACGAAACCCCACGTCAACGTGGGCACGATCGGCCATATTGACCACGGCAAGACGACCTTGACGGCGGCGATCCTGGCGGTGCTGGCGCGGCAAGGGTACGCCAAGACGAAGGAATACGCCGACATCGCCAAGGGCGGGACCGTCCGCGACGCGACCAAGACCGTGACCATCGCGGTCTCCCACGTCGAATATGAGAGCGACAAGCGGCACTACGCCCACATCGACTGCCCCGGGCACGCCGACTACATCAAGAACATGATCACCGGCGCGGCCCAGATGGACGGGGCCATCCTGGTCGTCTCGGCGGCCGACGGCCCGATGCCGCAGACCCGCGAGCACATCCTCCTGGCCCGCCAGGTCGGCGTCCCGGCGCTGGTCGTCTTCCTGAACAAGATCGACTTGGTCGACGACGAGGAGCTGCTCGAGCTGGTCGAGCTGGAGCTCCGCGAGCTGCTGACGCACTACAAGTTCCCCGGCGACGAGGTCCCGATCATCCGCGGGGACAGCAAAACTGCGTACAAGAACCCGGCCGACCCGAAGGCGACCCAGTCGATCCTCGACCTGGTCAAGGCCATGGACGAGTACATCCCCGAGCCGGTCCGGGTCATCGACAAGCCGTTCCTGATGCCGATCGAGGACGTCTTCTCGATCAAGGGCCGCGGCACGGTCGGTACCGGCAAGATCGAGCGCGGCGTCGTCAAGGTCGGCGACGCGGTCGAGATCGTGGGCTTCAACGCCAACAAGAACTCGGTCGTCACCGGCGTCGAGATGTTCCAGAAGACGCTCGACCAGGGGCAGGCGGGCGACAACGTCGGCGTCCTGCTGCGGGGCATTGAAAAGAACGACCTCGAGCGCGGCCAGGTCGTCTGTAAGCCCGGCTCGATCACGCCGCACACCAAGTTCGAGGCCGAGGTCTACGTCCTCGGCAAGGACGAGGGGGGCCGGCACACGCCGTTCTTCAAGGGGTATCGGCCCCAGTTCTACTTCCGGACGACCGACGTGACCGGCTCGGTCCTGAACCTGCTGTCGGAAGACAACAGCGAGGCCGAGATGTGCATGCCGGGCGACAACATCAAGATGACCGTCGAGCTGCACACCCCCATCGCCATGGAGGAGAACCTCCGGTTCGCCATCCGCGAAGGAGGCAAAACCGTCGGCGCCGGCGTCGTGACCAAGATCCTCCAGTGAGCGCCGGGGTGGAGCCGCTGGCCCCCGATCGGCTTGCCTCGCGACTCTCGGGTGCGGCCCTCCTCGGGACGGAGGGGGTCGCTCCGGACTTGATGGGGACCGAGACCTTTCGGGAGCGGTCGGCGCGGGAGCAGGCTGATGCGCGAATATGTCTGGCTCGAGTGCACGTCGTGCGGGGAACGGAACTACCGGACCCAGAAAGAGACGCGAGGCGCGGATCGTCTGGAACTGAAGAAGTACTGCCGGCGCGAGCGCAAGCACACGCCGCACAAGGAATCGCGGAAGAAGTGATCGGGCGCGCGATGCGGGGATCCGGCCCGGGCCCGGGGCGATCCCTCCTCATCCCGCCGTCCCATTCAAGGCGTGGTCGGAAGCCGGCAGGGTGCCCGAGATCCCGGCGGGCGCGCTGGATACGAGCGTAGCTCAATTGGTAGAGCACCGGTCTCCAAAACCGGCGGTTGGGGGTTCGATTCCCTCCGCTCGTGCTCCTCAGACGCCCGGACTCGGGCACCCTCCCTGCAAACCATCAGGACGAATGGCCGCGACGGATTCGGGGAAAACGCCGGGGACTGCCGGGGGAGCCTCATGGGTCGCTCCCCGGAGATCCCGTTCGGGCAGGCGGTGCCCTCGGGTGTCAATCGGTGAGGTGACCCTCGCGATCTGGGTCGGGGACGCCTCAGCGGGAGGAATCCCGCCGCTCGATCCTTCCCGAAGTCCCCCGCCTCGCGTC
>JAFANO010000598.1 GCA_019232645.1 Planctomycetaceae bacterium
GGCGTCCTCGGCGTTCGACGTCGACATCGTGTCGGCCACTCGACCCTCGCCTCGTCCTGGGCGACCCTCGGCGCGATCCCCTAAAGCCATCGACGGCTCCGTCCTCGATCGGGCGTATCGTAACACGAGCGTCCAGGGCCGGCGACCCGAGTGCGATCATTCAACCGCCCAGCACGGCGCGGCCCTGGAATCGGTGCCGGCCCTTCTCAATGAAATGACACGATGCAACTCGGCGCAATCCGCATCCTCGATCGGCTGGCCGGCCGGGCAGGTCGGGGCTAACCGGTACAGATGGTGCTATTCCGAGTTACAATCGGTAGAAACAGAACCTCGACGTCGGGTGCGACGGGTTCCGTCCTCGGAATCCTTCGGCGGGGGGCCGACGTCGAGATCCGCGCGGGTTGCGAGGGCGGAACCCGTGGTACCCGTGATGGATAATCGGTACGAATCGCCGAAACTGACCCGGTTTCCACAGCTCAAAACCTCAAGAAGTACCGGGTCACTCCCTTCTGGTAGGATGTGCGTCGTCGTGTGCATCAAGAGGACTACGCGACATCCCTTCCCAACGGGTGGCTGAAGCATGGCCGCGATCGTCCTGGTCCACGGGATCGACAGCGAGCAGTTGACGCCCGACGGCATCGAGGCTGAATGCGGACGGGAAGACGTTCTGAATATCAACAATTGCTATACAAATGAACCCGAGCGAGGAGGAGCCTCATGGACACGCTGACACCCGAATTGAAGCGGGCCGTCGAGCAGGCGGGCGATTCCCCCGTCCGGTTGACGGACCCGGAGACGCACCGAACCTACGTCCTCGTCAGCGCCGAGGTCTATGAGCGGCTGCTGCGGGACGAGGAGGACCGGCGCGAGCAGGCTGCGTTCCTGCGGGCCGCGAAGAAGAACGCCAAGGCCCGGCTGATGGGGGATGCATGATCCGGCCGGGTGAGATCTACCTAGCCGACTTTGAGGAGATGGAGCCACACCCGGTGGTGGTCGTCTCCCGGGAAGAGCTGAACCGTGGCAACTGGGTCGCTGTCGTTCTGATCACCTCCAAGCGGTTCGAGGAACGATCAAAGCAACCACACTGCGTCCCGTTCCGGGCCGGGGAGTTCGGCTTGAGCCTGGATTGCGTGGCGCAGGCCGAGTCTCTCTTTTCCATCCGGTGCCAAGAGTTGGGCGAGCGTCTCGGCATGCTCGACGATGAGCGGTGGCGTGACCTCGTCAAGGCCGTCGGGAACATGATGGGTTCGGACTGCGAGCCGGTGTGAACCCTGTCATCGCTCATCGACCGTCGCCCGTGAACTGGGGGTGGTCAGCGGCGAGCCGTCTCGGTGGCGGAGCGGAAGGCTTCGAGGTGGTCGGGGCCGGGGAAGAGGTAGCGGCGACCGCCGCGGGAGAGGGAATACTGCGGCAGGCCCCGGACGAGCAGGTGGTCGCGGTCCCAGCAGTGCGGGCAGAAGCCGCGGTCGGCCACGTCGACCTGAGCGTAGCGCCGCGGGTCCCTCAGGAATTGCTGGCGCTCGGCCTCATCGGCGCAAAGGTAGAGCCGCCCGTCGAAGAGGACCCCCCAGTGAGGGTTGCCGGCGCATGACTCGCCCCGGTCCACCTGGGTCACCGGACAGCGACCGCCGTTGGCGGGGATGAACCGCTCGGGCGACTTCCGGAAGGCGTCGTATCCCTCGGCGGTGGCGAAGCGGTACAGAACACCGTCGTGGGTCAGCGTCAGCCCGGCCCGACCAGGGACTAGCCGATGGGCGGTCACCAGACTGACGGGGCAGTAGCCCGCCAGAGCCACGTCGTTGCCGGGCGCCGGCGAAGCGGCGGCCGGCCGAACGGCCCCGGCCGCGGTCGAAAGCACGGTCGGCGAAACGGATGGGGCCGGCGAACGGATCGGGCCGAACCGGGCCAGGGTCGACCCCAGGAACCTGTCGAAGGTCACCGCATCGGCGAAGCCCTCGTGCTTGCCGAGCACCTCGCCCGTGGGCCGGAGGATCACCGTGGCGGGCAGACCCGACAACTCGTAGCGGAGTGCGAGGTCCTCATGGGCGTCGGCCTGCAGCAGGATCGGGATGAACGAGTCGCGAGATCGGGCGACGATTCGGGGGTGGGTGAACGATTCGCGATCCATCCGCCGACAGTACGAGCACCAGGGGCCGGTGAATTGGATCCAGAGCGGTCGACCCTGCGCCGCCGCCTCCGACAAGGCGGCACGGAGATCCTGACGCCAAGCGATCACCCCGGGGCCCGAGGCCAGGGCCGACGTCACGGCCAGCCAGGCCCATCCCAGGGCGAGGACCATACCCATACCAGCCCGGACCGTTCGGGATTTGCGCAGTGTCATCGAGCATCTCCGACTCTGACGGCGGCAAGGAGCCGGTTCGAACCGTATGACCGGCGTCGTGCTCCCTCCGTGGAGATGCCCACCGCGTGGGGTGTGTTTCCGATCCTGGGAAAGGGGGGAAATCCGGCTGCACAATACTCTTCGGCCCCCAGGGACCCGGGCTTCATCGAAAAAAACACGTCGCCCGAGCGGACCCGGTCGGCGGCGGGTCGGCCCGGGCGATCCGTGCCCCTCCGTCGAGGTCTCCCCCAGGATCCCCAGGTCCGGCGGAGAGGGGCGGAGGATTTCCAGAGGCGTCGTCGCTTTCGAAACGAGTCCGGGCCGCGCGGTCGGATCCGAGGCGCGCGACAGACCCCCCGACAAGCGGAAGGCTCCCGATCAGGGCCGCCGGCCACGCTTGCCGCGGAGAGCAAGCGGGGGCCGGAACAACTCGTTCATGATGAAGCTCTCGCGGAGCTTGGCCGGCGAGGACATCGCGACCTGCAGATCGATCCCCAGCGGTAGGGCTCGCCCTGGGACCGGGCGCGGAGGCTCACTCACGACCTTGGCAATGCTCGGCAGGTCGTGCGACCCGAGCGTCGACTGCGGCATGGCCAGCGGGCCGAGGTTCAGGGGGTGGTTCACCTGGTTCGCGATGCCCTGCCCAAACTCGGCGCTCAAGGCGCGAGGCGTGGACGGCTCGGGGCGCTTCGGGGACGACGGTGTGGCGGACCGGGTCCGCGAACCCCGGCGCGCCGAGGCTCCGCCGCCCGTCCGCGATGCCGGCGCGGCCGAAGGCGCGGGGGACGCCCGGCGCGGCTCCGACTCGATGATCAGGATGTCGTCGTCGGGGCGGCCCGGGGCGCGGCGGACGGTGGCTGTCTCGGTCGACCACCGCATCGTCGGCTCGCCGGTCGCGGGCTCCGCCCGGCGCTCGACCGGCCCCGGCGCCGGCGGCAGGCCCGGCCTCGGGCCGGGGGGGCCGGGCGGGCGGTTCGACCGCGGGGGCAGCGGCTGGGCCTCGCGGTTGAACAGCGAGGTCAGCGCCCAGATCGTCAGGAACGTCAGGGGCACGATGAACTGGAAGAGGTTGTCAATCCGCATATCCGTATCCGACGGATCCCCCGGGGCCAGCCGCGGTCGTGCCTCGGGGCGGGGGACCCCGGGCCCGCGCTCGTCGCGTCCCGGCCGCGATCAGCCGTTCGAGACCTCGCGCCGCGAGTTTCCCATGCCGCCGGTGCCCGCGATCGCGCTGCGCATTTCGGTATCGGCCTGGATGTTCCGCAAATGGTAGTAGTCGGTGATCCCGAGGTTGCCCTGGCGGAACGCCTCGGCGATGGCCAGCGGCACCTGGGCATCGGCCAGCACGACCTTGGCGCGGTTCTCCTGGACCATCGCGACCTGCTCCTGCTCGGCCGCGACGGCGAAGGCCCGGCGCTCCTCGGCCTTGGCGCGGGCGACGCGCATGTCCGCCTCGGCCTGCAGCGCCTGGAGGTTGGCGCCGATGTTGTCGCCCACGTCGATGTCGGCGATGTCGATCGAGAGGATCTCGTATGCGGTGCCCGCGTCGAGGCCCTTCTCGAGCACCCGCTTCGAGATCGAGTCGGGCTTCGCGAGCACCTGGTTGTGGGTGTCGGCCGAGCCGATCGCGTTGACGATGCCCTCGCCGACCCGCGCGATGATCGTCTCGTCGGTGGCGCCGCCGACCAGGCGGTCGATGTTGGTCCGGACGGTCACCTTGGCCTTGACCTTGAGCTGGATGCCGTTCTTGGCGACGCCGTCGATCGTCTGCCGCCCTTGCGCCGGGTCGGGGCAGGGGATGACCTTGGGGTTGACGCTGGTCTGGACGGCCTCGAGCACGTTGCGGCCGGCCAGGTCGATCGCCGAGGCGCGCTTCCACGACAGCGGGATGTCGGCGCGGTTGGCGGCGATCAGCGCGCGAACGACGTTGGGCACGTTGCCGCCGGCCAGGTAGTGCGCCTCCAGGCTCCGCGTCGTCACCCCATCCTTCTCGGCCAGGCCCGCCTGGTAGGCCATGATCTTCGAGCGGACGATGATGTTCGGGTTGACCTTCCGGAACGACATCCCGACCAGCTCGAGGATTCCGACATTGGCCCCGGTCATCTTCGCCTGGATCCAGAGGTTGAAGTATTTCGCGAAGAAGATGCACGCGACCAGTGCGAACATCGAGATCGCGATGATCCCGAGCACGACGTAGGTGGACCACGGGGTCGTGGGCGGGTTGGCTTGCGCGAACAGGGTGAACATCATGCGGGTTCCTCTCAAGGGGACGACCGTCACGGCCGCCGGCCGGGCGGAGGGGGCGGGGCGGGACGGCAGGCCCTCGGCCTCACAGGGGGCAGATATCCACCCCTCCAAGCGCCTCGCGGTCGCACCCGATACCAGGTTCGGGGGATCGCGGGAACGGTCCGCGCCCTGATTTCGGGACTCTCATCCGGGAGAGCGGGCCTCATTATTGTATCGTGCTCAGGGTCTCGTCGTTCAGGTCAGATCGGTCCGGGCCCGGCCAGGATCTCGTCGATGCTGGCGTCGGGTGCCATCCGCACGATGAGCTGGCTGCCCCGGACCCGGATGGCCCGGATCAGGGCACCCGAGGGGATCAGCCCTTCTTCCGATAGGCCGTCGAGCCGTCGGCCGTCGAAGTCGACCAGGCCCGACGGCCGCAGGGGCGTCAACGCCCGGCCCACCCGGCCGACGAGGTGATCAAGCCGCCGGCTCGGGTG
>JAFANO010000610.1 GCA_019232645.1 Planctomycetaceae bacterium
CGCGGGTATACCGGTTGTGCTCGGCATTGTCCCCCGACTCTGTGCGATTCAGCTCGAGCCGAATGATGTTATAAGGGCTCGCGTCATAGAGCCGGTCCTGAAGGGTCGGGTCGATGACGTCGTAAGGGGGCGCCACCACATCCGAGAGCGCCCCCACCTGGGCGATGTTGTAGCGGATACCGCGGAAGGGGCGGATGTCGGGCATGTCGTGATTCCGATCGCGGAGTAGCCTGTCAAGGACGATTGCATTCGCAAGCGTCCTCACTCGGCTCAAATCGAGAGGAAAGGGGCCGATCCTCCCCCATCCCTTCAGGCGAGGGTCGGTGTCGGAGTCCGCTTCCAATTCAGGCCGAGGGTGGAGGACTCCATCGCACTCAGTCCAATTTCTGACCTGGGCGGAAGATGTCGGTCTCATCGGAGGCGCGTTCGTGGATGACCTCACCGCCGGGCATCTCTCCACGCGAGCCGAGGGTCTCCAGGCCCCTCCCCTCGATGAACTCCTTGAAACGCTGAAGGCTCCCCTCGACCCGGCGCACCAGAGCCGTCCTCGGATCACCGCCGTCGGCGGGTCTGACGAGCCGCGCCGGGTCGACCCTCATCTGGAGCGTCACCCGGGTCCCTTCGTAGATCGTGGTGAAGCTCACCATTCCATCCTCCACCGGGCTATTGAAGCTCTTCCAGGTGATCCGGGTATCGGGGGTCTGCTCGATAATCTCCGAATCCCATTCCATCTCCCGACCTTCGAAAACAGCGCGCCAGTGCAGCCGGTTCCCGTCGAATCGCTTGACCTCACGGACCCCTTCCATGAACTTAGGATAGTCCTCGAACTTGGTCCACTGGTTAAAGACGGACCGCAGTGGCGCGGAGATATCAATCGACTTCTCGATGGAATTTTCGAGGGCGTGAGACATGGGCTTCCTCGTCGGAAAGGTCGGGTGACGGAGAGCCGGCTCTTATGGGCCCGGCCGGATCGCTCCTTCGGCCTCGCGCACGAACGATGTAGCAAGGCTTGTGCCACCGGAGCTCAGGTCCCCATCTCCCAGCTATCGAGATACTTGCGCTGTTCGACGGTAAGGGTATCGATGGCGATCCCCATCGTCTGCAGCTTCAACGCGGCGACCCACTCGTCGACGGCCTTGGGCACGTTGTAGACGACGTGCTCGAGCTTGCCCTTCTGAGCGACCGACCATTCGGTCGCCAACGCCTGAGCGGCGAAGCTCATATCCATAACACTGGCGGGGTGGCCATGCGCGGCGGCCAGGTTGATCAGCCGTCCCTCTCCCAGGACGTAGAGCCTGCGGCCGTCGCTCATCACGTATTCGTCGACAAACTCACGGACCTGCTTGTTGATCGCTCTGGCGGTGCTCGTCAGTCCGTCGAGGGCCAACTCGACGTTGAAGTGGCCCGAATTGCAGATCATGGCGCCGTCCTTCATCAGGGCGAAGTGTTCGGCGCGAATGACGTGAATGTTGCCGGTGACGGTGATAAAGAGATCGCCGGCCTTGGCAGCTTGGGCGATCGGCATGACCTCGAAGCCGTCCATCGCGGCTTCCAGGCCACGAATCGAGTTGACCTCGGTGACGATCACCTGCGCGCCTAACCCCCGGGACCGCATCGCGACCCCCTTGCCGCACCAGCCGTAGCCGCAGACGACCACCTTGCGCCCCGCCAGGAGCATGTCGGTTGCACGGATGACGCCATCGATCGTGCTCTGGCCGGTGCCGTAGCGATTGTCGAAGAAGTGCTTCGTCTCGGCGTCGTTGACCGCGATGACTGGCAGCTTCAGCACGCCATCCTTCTGCATTGCCCGGAGGCGGATCACGCCGGTCGTCGTCTCCTCCATGCTGGCGACCACATTTGAGGCCAGCCGTTCCCGCTCCGATGCGCTGAGCTTCTTCGCCCAGCTCCGGACCTCGGGATGCAGGTCGTCGAGGCGATCCAGCGCGATAAAGATCATCGCGCTGACCAGGTCGGCGCCGTCGTCCATCGTCACCTGGGGGCGATGTTTCAGAGCGGCGGCGATGTGCCTGTAGTAGCTCGACTCATCCTCCCCCTTGATCGCGAAGACCGGGATATTGAAATCCCGCACCAGGCTTGCCGCGACGTCATCCTGGGTCGAGAGTGGGTTCGAGGCGACGAGCACCAGGTCGGCACCGCCGGCGACCAGGGTCCGTGCCAGATTGGCGGTCTCGGCCGTCACATGCAGGCAGGCCGACATCCGCATCCCCGCTAGCGGCTTCTCCACTTCAAACCGCCCGCGGATCGTGCGGAGCACCGGCATGTCGCGCTCGGCCCAGACGATGCGTTGGAGGCCGACATCGGCCAGAGACAGGTCCTTCACATCTCCCGACACCATGGTTGCCAAGGGTGGATCTCCTACAGTGAAGCGGTCATATCGACGGGGGGCTGCCTCTCCCCCTAGAGAGGGAAACCGGGCGTGTTGGTCCCGCCCGCGAATGAGCGAACCACCCAGTCCGGACTGACGCTCGGCCCGACCGTGCGGAGGGCATGGGGAGTGAGGTAGGGGTGCGATCTAGTGCCCCTCGTGTCGTGCGTCTCAATCACCTAACGAAGCAGTCGCAGGGTTTTCTTCCGCTCCCAGTCCATTCAATCGAGGGGAGCTTGGGCGGTCTGGGGTGGGCGGGCCAATTCGATCAGGCGAGCGATCACGATCCCTTTGGCGCGGGCCTCGGTCGGTGCCTCCGGAGCAATGCTCTCGACCAACGAATCGAACCGCTCCCAGTCTTCGCAGGACATGGCCACACGAAGCACCTTGCTCGACCACTGCCGAGGAAGGCTCGGGTACAAGGATCGTAAGCCACGCTCCTGGCCCGGTTGCCGGCGACGACCGAGGCGATCTCTCTCCATATCGCCCCTCCTGGATCCCGCCGCGGGCGCGGCGGTCGTGCGCATACGGGGGAGGATATGACGTCCGTACGCGTGTGTCAAGGGGAGTAGTTCGGCGTTCCTCGGGGGCAACATCTCCCGGCATCGATTGCGGCCGCTCCCGGAGACTTCATGGCTGGTCAAGATCTTTAAGAGAGTTCGAGCGGGGA
>JAFANO010000649.1 GCA_019232645.1 Planctomycetaceae bacterium
CCGGCCGGGCGTGGCGCGACCCCGGACCGGGAGCCCTCTCCGTGATGAGAATGACCTCGCGCAAGATGCTGGGATGGGCCTTCGTCGCCCTCCTGACGACCGGATGCGATACGGCCCCGCCGGGTGCCGGCCTCGTCAACAGCGATCCGGCGACGCTCAAGGCCGAAGAGAAGCCCGCGACGCGGACCGACCTGCCCACTCCCGACCTCGCCGGCAAGGACGACGCACTGGCCGAGCAGGCAGCCTCCAGCCCCGCCGCCAGCGGCACCGACGCCGGGACCGGCGGGCGCGACGGCGGCCAGGGGGGCACGCGGCCGCGAAGGACCAACGCTGGCGCCGCCGGACCCGAGGTCGCCAAGGAGCCGTCGGCCACGCCCTCCAGGATCGAGACTGGCAGTGGCAACAACGCCCAGGGAGAGACCAAGCCCCCGGGCGACATCAACGTGGGCAATCCCCGAAGCCCCCAGTGATACGGGTCCCAGGAATTTTGGGCACCGATCTGCTGATTTGAAATTGGAAATCTCAAAGGTGAGATCCGGACCAAGGGCACAAAAGATCCGGGATGCGTATGAGTGGACCACAACCGCCCACTCGATGGGGTCGATCCGATGGATCCCCTCGCCCCCGTCACCAGCCTGATCCTCCGCTTTCGGATGGGCCGGCCTCTTGATCTGGCGGAGGATGGGTAATCCTCGGAAAAGGAATGCCCTCGCTCCGGCCCGCTCCTCGGGGTAGCGGGTCAGGGCGAGGGCGGGTAGGCGGTATCGAGATGATTAGACCTTGGGGCTCGCGCCCGTTGCCCCCTGGATGACCATCCGGTTGAGGCCTTCTTGAAGGGCGTCTCGATGCGCCTTCTCCTCGATCAGGATGGCGGAGAGTTCTCGGGAGCTCTCAGCGTCACCGATGGCTTGAAAGGTCTGGATCCAGGCGGTATACCAGTGGATCGCGTTGGCCTTATTCACCAGGTCGTGGCCGAGGCGCTGCAAGGGGATGGAGCCCATCTCGCCAACCTTGTCCTTGAGGCGACCGAGCGTCTCGCCGATCCCGCCCGCCACGTTGCGCGACGGGACGTGGCCGTAACGGGTTGCGATCGTCTCGACGATCGCACGATGGCGCTCGTCGGCCACGGCGATCTCGTGATAAAGGACGCCCAAGGTGGGATCGGGAGGCGACTCCGCGCGCAACCTTGCATTATCCATCAGAGCCTGCTCCGCGTCGATCCCCTTGGAGAATTGTGCGGCGATCCAGTCGCGGTTGATCGTGGTCACAGTCGCCATCGGTGGCCTGACTTTCTCAACTGGATGGTTCGTGGATGCGGTCGTGTACCGGGATCCCTCGTCCGAGGGTACACCCGTCGGACGATCAGGAGCTACCCCCGTCTGCCAAGTGAGACCGGGTCGCGGCTCACGTCGTGGCGGCTAGCCGGATTGGCCAGTCGAGGATGATGGTGGTGCCGCGGTTCTCGTCCACGTCGAGCCGCGCGGCTCCACCGAACAACTCGCTGATCCGCGCGACGATGGCAAGGTCCATGCCCCTTCGCTCGGCGGCGATCCCGCAGAGACGTTCGAAGAGGTCGGGCCGGAGCTCGACCGGCGTGACCGACGGGGGCGGCGGATTGTCGATCCCGACCTCGATAATCCAGCGGTCGGCCTCGCCCCGGAGCTTGACGTGGACCCCTCCGCCGTTGGCCGACGCGGCCGCGTTGGCCAGCGCATACTGGATCGCCTGGCGCGCCCGGGCCGGGTCGAGCACCGCCTCCGCCGGACAGGATGCCTCGACCTCCAGTTGCACGGGCACCTCTCGGCCGCCCGATTTCATCGCGCGGGTCTCGATCATCTCGTCCAGGAGTCGACGCGGACAGAGCTCAGCCTCCGAGACGACACCCTCCTCATACAGGCGAAAATAGTCGCTGAGTTGTGTCAGCATCCGCTCGATCTGCTTGAAGTTCTCCTCGATGTACCGGAGGTCTTCCTCGAGGTCGGGGTTACCCTTGGGGACCGACTGCTCGATCATTCGAAGCGACAGGCCGATCACGTTCAGGGGAGAGCGTAGGTCGTGCACGATCAGCGGGAGGGACCGGGCATCGAGCGGCACCTTCGCCGACGACTTCGGCTCGCCCCTCAATCTCCCCTGGCGTCGGAGGACGCGCCCCACGCGCCAGGGCAGTTCGATCGCCCCGCGGCAACGGAAGACCCAGTCCTGGGCATCGTCGTGCCAGTCGGCCGAGACGCCCGGGTCGTCGCCATCCTCGATCACATCGAGCATGGGAATTCCCAGTTCGCGCGATGTCCTGCGCAGCGTGTTCAAGCCATTACGTCCCGCTCCCGTCGCGGTTGGGCCATCGGCACAGATCAACAGCGCTGGCCGCGCCTGTCGGAGTCCTAAGAGGGCCTCAGGGACCGTGACCGGTCGATAGACCCGGAATCCCTTCGACTCGAGCGCGGCGATGAGGTCGGCCGAGCGTCCCGGAGCGGTGTCGTAGATCATCAGGTGGGGCGAGACCTGCGCGACGGCATGTTCCCCCGGCTCTTCCTTCGCTCGCATGCGTGTCCTTACCCCCCTTTTGGTCCTAGGTAACGATCCGCGAGAAATCCCCTTGGCCATCGTCCGACGCGGATCAGGATCATGACCTCAGAACCGAAAGACCGGCCGCCCGAAGGACGTCGACCCGGACTGTCCCACTCGACGAGGGGAACCCCGTCGCCTCCTGGCGAGCGACGGGCGGTCGCTCATGGCCGAATGCATGTGGCGTGCACACTTCCCTCGAGCGGCGCCACGACCGGTCCCGCGCTCACCACGGCTTGAGCTTCCAGCCCAGTACGAAGCCGATGCCCAGGGCCCACAGCGCGAACGAGGTCGGGTGCTCGCGCGCGTAATCCTTCAGGCGATCTAGGGCTTCGCTTGCCATGCGGTCGAGCGCCCCCAGGCTATGGGACTCGACGGCCCGGTCCATGTCCGCGGGAATCTCCCCTCGCTGAGTGTCGATCATGAGATGGGCTCCCCACCTTCCATAGCCCCCTCATGCCCCACAAGGCTGATCACGGGGGCCGATCATGTCATGGGCCAATCCGAATTTCATCGAGGAGCGACGCAGTTGGCGGTTGGGTGCTCGGGCGTTCAGAAAGATGGGCAACCCAGCCACGCGGCGGCAAGCTCTATTTTGTCATTTATATTCCCCAGAGTTCTCAAAGTAACAGTTCGCGCGGTCGCTGAGCCCCCAACTGCGTGAATCCTATCACCATGCAAGATCCGTGCCCAGGCCATGACCGCTGCGTATCATCAAAAACACATGTCCACCTCCACGCCCCGAACCCGTTGATTGATTTCATGCGTGTGAGACTCCGAAATTTTGGTGGGGAGGCTTGATTCCTGGGACGAATTAGGAAAAATAATTCATGATGGAATCGTATTTGCTCAAACCCGAGCATTGGATCGCGCGACAGGCGGGTCTGATGCGTTGCATCCGGCACCCGGGAAGAGGCTGAGGTACGATCGAATGCGCAGGAAATGCCTGGTCGTCGACGACGATCCCTATCTGACGGCGCAGCTTCGCAAACTCCTGGAATCGGAGGAGTTGAGTGTCGATACGGTCTCCAGCGCGCAGGAGGCGTTGACCGCCCTGGCGGCGACCGATTACAGCGTCTTAATCACCGACCTGAAGATGCCGGGCATGGGGGGGATGGAGCTGATCCGCGAGGTCGCGCAGCGCCGAGTCCTGGTCACCGTGATCGTCACGACCGGGTTCGGCTCGATCGACCGCGTGGTCGAGGCCATGAGGCTGGGCGCTTACGACTTCTTGACCAAGCCGATCGACCCCAACAACCTGAAGCTCGTCATGGACCGGGCGCTGAAGAAGCGGGCCCTGCAGGACGAGGTGCTCCGGCTCCGGCAGCAGTTGAAGGAGAATTACAGCTTCAACAACATGATCAGTAAGAACCCGAAGATGCACGCCATCTTCGAGCTGGTGCGGCACGTCGCGGGGACCAAGAGCACGGTCCTGATCGAGGGGGAGACGGGCACCGGCAAGGAGCTGATCGCCAAGGCGGTGCATTATTCGAGCGAAGACCGGCAGGGGAACCTGGTCGCGATCAACTGCGCGGCGCTGCCCGAGACGCTGCTTGAGAGCGAACTGTTCGGCCACGAGAAGGGCTCGTTCACCTCGGCCGACGCCCGCCGCAAGGGGCGGTTCGAGCTGTCGGACAAAGGGACGATCTTCCTCGACGAGATCGCCGATATCTCGCCCGCGATGCAGGCCAAGCTGCTCCGCGTGCTCCAGGAGAGGCGGTTCGAACGGGTTGGCGGCCACGAGAGCATCGAGGTCGACGTCCGCGTGGTCGCGGCGACCAACAAGGACCTGGAGAAAGAGGTCAAGGAAGGCCGGTTCCGCGAGGACCTGTTCTACCGGCTCAACGTGATCAAGATCGACGTGCCACCGCTCCGCGAGCGGCCCGAGGACATCCCCTTGCTGGTGACCCACTTCTTGAACAAGTACGCCCGGCCCAACGAGCCTCCCAAGAAGATGGCCCCCGAGGCGATGGAGCGGCTCCTGGCGTACCGCTGGCCGGGCAACGTCCGCGAGCTGGAGAATGCCATCGAGCGCGCCGCCGTGACCACCGTCGGCGACACGATCGGGCCGGACAAGCTCCCCCCGCGCGTCACCGGCATGAGTCTCGACGATCGGCCCCGGTTCGAGATCGACCTGCAGCACCCGCTGCCCTATTACCTCCGGGTGGCCACCGAGCAGATCGAGCGACAATACATCCTCAAGGCCCTGGAGAAGAGTCGGGGCAACGTCGGCCGCTGCGCCGAGCTCTGTGGCCTCTCGCGGCGGAGCGTCTCGGGCAAGATCAGCCAGTACGAGATCGACAAGTACCCGTTCAAATCGACGTGAGCGTACCACCGTCCCGATCCGTCCTGGTCCGCGACTTGCAAGGTCTCCGGAGCCTGGTAGTCTCTCCCGCGAAGATTCCGGAGCCAGTGCGATGTCCCCTCAAGCCCCTTTGAACCTTACGGCTGCCGACGTGATGACGCCCAACCCCCGGACCTGCTCGATCTTCAGCACGGTCCTGGAGGCCGTCCTGATCTTCCGCGACGCCGACTGCGGCGCCGTTCCGATCGTCGAAGACGGCAAGCCGGTGGGCGTCTTGACCGACCGCGATGTCGCGCTGGCCCTGGCCGACCACGACGACACCCTCTCGCGCCTACCCGTCGGCCAGATCATGTCGCGGGGCGTCGTTTCGGTCCCCCCCGACGCCTCGATCGACATTGTCATCGAGCAGTTCGGCGATCAGGGCGTGCGGCGCCTCTTGGTCGTCGACGGGCAGGATCGGCTCCTGGGCATCATCGGCTGGGTCGACATCGCACCCCTCGTCCCCGATCGCAAGGTCGGTCAAGCCGTAGGCGAGGTCCTGGAGCGGCCCTGAGCCTGGATTCGCCTCGAATCCCGGACGACCCTCGGGCCCCGCGAAGGGACGAGTGGCCTGAGCGGGGCTCGTCTCTTTTTCCCTCGGGGCGATTGACGAGCCTCTCCGGGCCTGGGAAGTCCAATGCCCGAGCGCAGACTTCGACCTTGTCCGGGGGAGTTCCCCATCACGATGTCGTGCCCGGCTCGGGTCGCGACGATGCCCCCGCCCACAATCTGGCGGTTGATCCGCTACTCGACCACGACCACCACCGCGTCGATCACGATCAACGCCCTCGGCGGGGGACGGGACGACCGCTGTGTACGAGAACGGTCCGGATCCATGTGATGTTGCGAACCAGCTCCTCGCGCGACCGCTGGAAGCTGGCGAAGCTCCGGCTGAACCGGAGCCCGGCGATCCACGCCACGGCCGACGCCCCCGCTAACGTCACGAGTCCGACCAGCAGCAGGGCCCAGCCGAGGCGGATCGAGAACGCCCAGGCGATTAACTGGGCCACCCCGATCAGGACCACCGGTAGGCTCGCCAGCGCCAGCGTCAGGCCCCCGAGCGTCAGTACCAGCGGGGAGACCGCGTGCTCGAGGCTCTCCCTGAAGTCGATCGCGGCGAGCCTGGCCTGGAGCTCCGCCAGGGTCAAGATGTCATTGCCGAACTCGGCAATGCCCCCGATCACCCCTTCCGGCGGGCCGTTGGTCCGGATGCCTTCATCACCCCTTACCGACGCTTGAGTAGCCATCCGAGGACGATCCCCAGTCCGAGCGCGATGCCCAAGGCACGCGCGGGTTCATTGATCACAAACCCCTTGATCGCCTCGCCCCCCTCGGTGAGGCGCTCACGCGCGGTCGCCACGAAGTCGAGGGCCTTCTCCTTGATCACTTCCGCCTGTGACGCGTCACCCGTCTCCATGCCCCTGATGCGATCGATCATGAAAGCAGGCCTCCGCGTTTGCAATATTTTCAATATGAACAAAAGGGCTACGGTCAACGGATCCCGCTACCTCCGCCAGGCCATCCGGTTCCGCCCTTGTTACCAGGACCACCCACCGTCCCGGGTCCGCCCGGCGCCTGGGGATGGATGGGGGACGGTCCCGCCGCCTTCTGCTGTTGCATCTGCCGTGCGAGCCACGATTCCAGGTATTGCACAGCATAGGTCTGCGCCGCGTGAACGGCCACCGGCCCGATGAGGCCGAAGATCGAGCCCAGCAGTCCCTTCCTGCTCTTCGCCTTGGACTGCTCCCTGGATTCCTCGACCGCCTCGCGGACTCGGTCCAGGTCGGCCTGCGTCGCGATGCCGTGGGGGATGATCCGACGACGCTTTGGGACGATCAGGTAGCCGACAGCGAAGGTCGCGCCCAGCGAAGCCCAGGGATACATCCTGATATAGCGCCGCCAGTCGGTCACGGCCTCGGCGCTGGTGACCACCTCCCGGACGTCCTCATGGAGCTCGCGGCGGATCCTCGCCATCTGGCGACGGATCTCGTGAACATCATTCGTTGCTGTGGCCACTGCCTGCTCCCATTCAGACTCTGGAGTTGCGACGGCCTCGACGGGTGCGCCCCCGCCCGCTCATGCTCAATAATATTCTGCAAGAGCAATGCCAAGCAGGGCGGCCGTGTCGCGCCGGG
>JAFANO010000774.1 GCA_019232645.1 Planctomycetaceae bacterium
TCGAGATAGGGGCCGAGCAGGGGCACGGCCCAGGGGCCGCGGAACTCCGTGCCCTGGATCGCGCGGCGCCGGAGACCCTCCCAGCGCTCGCAGACCAAGCCGTCGGCGTCCGTGACCTCCAGGTCGTACGTGAGGGTATCGTCCTGGTGCGAGCGTTCGAGGGCGCGGACGAATCGGAGGCCGGGCGCCGGCACTGAGTTGATCGTCAGCCGTTTCACGCCGATTGGCAGGAGCGTGCGGTGGGGGATGCACGCCTGGACGGCGTGGATGACGGCATCCCGCGCGGCCGGGTCGCCGAGCAGCAGCGCCGAGGGCAGGTAGCGGCCGAACCAGTCGTCCGTCTCGCCCGGCGCGACCTCGGCGATGCACTCCGTCGCACCGAGTCGCCGATAGCCCAGGAGTCTGCGGAATCTCCCCTCATGGAAGAGGATCGTCCCATAGAGATCGCGCCCGGGGTCGAGCGGGACGCGATCGCCGGGAACTTCGAAGCCTGCCGCTGATCGCTGGGTACCGACCGCTGACCGCTCGAAGCAGCAAGTCGCTCGGAAGTGATCGACCTGGAACGCGGTGGACGCGCACCGCAGGACCACCTCGACCCGACCCGGACCGCGCGCCAGGGCGGCCAGGCGGATCGTCGTGGTGCTGTCGCTCGGGATTGAGACCGGCCGTTCGAACCGGACGTCCTCGAAGGCCGGCAACTCGGCGTCCCCCGCCAGCGTCCGGGCAACCTGGACCATCGCCTCCAGGCCCAGGACTGCGGGGAAGAGTCGTTCACCCCGGAAGACGTGGTCGTCGAGGTAGGGGTCGGTGTCGGTCGCCAGCTCGACATCGACGACGAGCTCCACGCCCGGGACATCCACCCTCGGCCGTTCGAGGAAGCGGAGGAAGGGATACTCCCTCGGCTCCGACCGGAGAGTCGGCACCGAGCCGAAGCGGCCCGTAACCACCACGGAGAGAGTCGGCAGCGATCGGGCCACCAGGTCGCGCAAGATCGCGATCCCCCGCCCCGGCGGGATCGGCATGATCCCGTCCCGCGCGAGCGCCTCGACGGTGCCGAGGCGCTCGCCCATGCCGACGCCCGACCAGACCGACCATTCCACGGCCAAGCAGCGGCAGGACGGGTGCTCGGCGGCGAAGCGCCCGGCCAGGCGGGTCAGCCACTCATTGGCCGTCGCGTAATCGGCCTCGCCATGCAGCCCGGTCCGGGCGATGATCGAGCCAAACGTCACGAAGAGGCGGAGCCGGTCCGGATCGACGGCGGCGAGCAGGTTCCGCGCCCCCCGGACCTTCGGGGCCAGCGTGCGCAGGAAGGCCGGCGCGTCGAGGCTCGCCAGCCGTTGCGGCGCGTTGGCGCCGGCGCCGTGCAGGATCGCCGTGATCGGGCCCAGCCCCCGCTCCGCCTCTCGGACGGCGTCAGCGACCTCGTCCGCGTCGGTGACATCGGCCGCCAGGTAGCGGAATGTGATCCCCGCGGCCTCGAACCGATCGAGGTTCGCCATCAGCTCGGCGTCGAGCGTCGGCCGCGACCGGCCGATCAGGGCGAGCCGGCACCCCGACTCCCGAGCCAACGCCAGCGCGGATTCGGCGGCGATCCCCTTGCCGCCCCCGGTGACCAGCAGGACGTCGGCGGGCCCGAGGATCGGCGCGGCCGGCAGCTCCTCGATCGGGAGCAGCCGGAGGACGGGCTCCCTCCGCCGGCCCGCCGCGTCGTAATGGGCCTCGGTGAATCCCGACGCCGCGCCGGCTTCCGCGACGACCCAGGAGGCGACCTCGGGATGGTCCGGTGGGACATCGACGACGCAGGTAGCGATCCCCGGCTCTTCCAGGTGGAGCGACCGGGCGAAGGCCGACCCCCCTCCGCCATGCTGGACGAGCACGAACCGGGTCCCCGCGCCCGCCGCAAGCGCGGCGCAGGCCGCGTCCAGCAAGAGCCCGACCGACCCCTCGTCAGGCTCCGGCGGGAGGCAGACGGTGATCCCGGACCCCCGCCCTTCCTCCGCGAACACCCGCGCGAGGCGATCGGCCAGCGGGTGGCCGGGCGGGGCGAGCACCTGCCATCGCCCCGCGCATTCGGGCGGATGTTGGGGAGGCCGGGGACGTTCCACCAGCTCGATGGTGAAGGACCGGACCCAGCCGTCGACGCCCGCCGGCAGCCGCCCTCGTTCGGCCGAGGGTTCGGAACCACCGGTGCGCTCCAGGTCCATGAGGGCATCGGCGACCTCGGCCACCGTGGCGTCGGCGTAGTGAGTCGGCGCGACCGGCGGCGGCAGGCCGAGCCGGCGGCACGACTCGGCCACCAGTTGGCCCACCAGGATCGAGTTCAGGTGCAGGTCGCTCAGCAGATGATGGCCATCTTCCACTGCGGAGACGGGGAGATCCGAACGTTCGGCAACGAGCGACCGGACGAGTTCTCGATAGTCCCGATCATCCCTCCACCGATCTTCGTTCCGGGCGGGACCGACCGAGGTCGATCCGGTATCCAGAATTCTCTGTGACCGGATCGACCTCGGTCGGTCCCACTGACCCAGATCTCCGGGCGGATCGTCCTCGGGGACCGGCGCCCGCTCGCATGGATTCGAGAAAAAGCGAGGAGACCAGTCGAGTGGGAACGGCCGCGTGTGCCGTCCCGCGAAGAGGAGGTCGGGGGCCACCGCGACCCCGAGGGCGAATGCCGCCCCGACGGCGGAGAGGAGCCCGACGAGCGAGGGCCCGCCGGCATCGACGGCGACGACCGGTGCCATCCCCGGCCCGGAGACGAGCCCGCTCAGGACCCGGCCGGGCCCGACTTCGATCCAGAGATCCACGCCCTCGGCGGCCTCGGTCACGGCCTCCAGGAACCGGACCGGCGCGGTCACCTGGTGACAGAGCAGGCCGCGCAGGTCCTCCCCGGGCGCGAGTCGCGCCCCGGTGACGGTCGAGATGACGGCCCGACGCAGGGGACGGAACTCCTCGCGACCGAGCGCGTCGGCCAGCGCGGGCACGGCCGGGGCCACGATCGGGGAGTGGAAGGCATGCGAGACGGGGAGTCGCGTCGCCGCGATGCCCCGGGCCTGGGCCTTGGAGACGAGCTGCATCACCGCGTCTTCCGCGCCGGAGATGACTGTCTGCCTCGGCGCGTTCAGGCCGGCGATGACCACCGGATCGCCATTGCGGAGCGCCTCCACATCCGACGCCTCCGTTGCGATGCTCGCCATCGCGCCGCGGTCGGCCAGCCCCGCCATGATCCGGCCCCGGGCCGACGCGATCCGCACCAGGGCAGCGTCATCGAGGGCGCCGGCCCAGTGCAGGGCGTTCAGCTCGCCCAGGCTGTGCCCGATGGCGACCTCGGCCCCGATCCCGAGCCGATCGAGGACCCGGAGCGCGGCCAGCGACGCGGTGACGATCGCCGGCTGGGCCACATCGGTCGCGCGGCCGTCGCCGAGGGTGGGCAGGCCCGCCCGGTCGTAGAGGTCCTGCGCGATCGTGAACCGGCGGCGCAGGGCCCCGCCGTCGAGGTGGGCGGGCGAGCCCTGGCCCGGGAAGAGGAACCCGATCCGAGGCTCATCGGCGCCGAGGCCGAGGAACACCCCGGCGCGGGGCTCGATCCGGAGGGCCACGCCCTCGACGAGCCAGGCCCGGAGCGTCCCCAACCGCTCGGCCAGCTCCGCGGGGCGCGAGGCCACCACCGCCGCCCTGGCCCGGCCCGCGCCGGGCGCGCGGACCAGCTCGGCGGCCAAGTCGGCCAGCTCGGACCGGGCGAGCCGGGGGGCGACCGTCAAGAGATGGTCCACCCGGTCACGCAGCGCGCCGGCATCGCGGGCCGACATCAGGAACAGCTCGGTGTCCTGGGCGGAGGAGAGGAGGGCGTGCTCGCGCGGGCCGAGTCCGGCGCGGCGTCCGGTCGCGGTCGCTTCGAGCACGACATGCGCGTTGATCCCGCCGAACCCCATGGCGCTGACGCCCGCGCGGAGCGGGCGGTCGGCGGGCCAGGGCTCGCCCTCCTTCAGGACGCGGAGGGCGGGCCGCGGGCCGTCGAGCTCGGGGTGGGGGACGTCGCAGTTCGTGGCGGGGGGCAGGACCTGGGCGCGGAGGGCCATCGCGGCCTTGATCAGGCCCGCGACCCCGGCGGCCGCCTTGGTGTGGCCGACGTTCGCCTTGATCGTGCCGATGATGGCGGGCGGGGCCTCGGCCGACGCCTCGCGCCGGGCGCGGGAGAGCGCCCTCAGCTCGGTCGCGTCGCCGACGCCCGTGCCGGTGCCGTGCCCCTCGAAATAGCCGACCGTCTCGATCCCGAACCCAGCCCGGCGATAGGCCCGGCGGAGGGCGAGGAGCTGGCCCTCGACCTCGGGCCGGCTGATCCCGCCCCGGCCGTCGGAGGAGATCCCCCAGCCTCGGATGGCCACATCGGCGGCCCGGCCCCGCGTTCGGGCGTCGCCGAGCCGCGTCAGGACGACGAACCCGCAACCCTCGCCGGGCCAGAAGCCGTCGGATCGGGCGTCGTACGGCCGCATCTCGTCGGCGGCCAGTGCGCCCGCCTTGGCGAAGCCGACCAGCTCGAACGGGTCGAGGCTCAGGTCGACGCCCCCGGCCAGCGCCACGTCGAGGTCGCCCGACGCCAAGGCCGAGCACGCCTGCGCGACCGCCAGCAGCGACGAGGCGCACGCCCCGTCCACCGTGTAGCCGCCCCCCTTGAGGTCGAAGTGGTTGCAGATCCGCCCCGCGATCGTGTTCGAGAGCCCGCCGGCCAGCGTCTCCTCGCCGACGGGCGCGAACGGGGCCTTGTATTCGGCCTCCAGTCCGTCCAGGAACTCCCGGCGCTTCTTCGGGCTCCAGCCCTCCCCCCGCAAGGCGGCGTCGAGCACCCGGCGGACGTAGGGCCAGCGGAGCCGGAGCACGTCGGCGCGCGAGAACTCGCCGGTTAGCGTGTTGCCCAGGTAGACGCCGGTTGCCTCGCGCGGGAGCCCCGCGCCCCGGTCAAACCCGGCATCGGCCAGGGCCCGCGCCGCCACGTCGAGCGCCAGCCAGTGGGCCGGGTCGGCCGCGCGGAACGCGCCCCCGGCCACCCGGAAGCCGACCCGGTCGAACTCGTAACCCTCGATCAACGCGGCCTCGACCGCATAGGTCCGGTCCGGGGCGTCGCGCCCGGGGGCGTAATAATCCTCGACGCGGAGCCGCTCGGGCGGCAGCCGGCGGAAGGCCCGCCGCTGCGCCAGCGCGTTCTCCCAGAGCTCGGTCGGCGACCGCGCCTCGGGATACTCGCAGGCCATCCCGACGATCGCGATGGGCTCGGTCTCGGTCATGACGCGACCCCTTCGAGCGCCGCGACCGGGACCGGGACCCTCTCCGGGATGGCCGCCGACCGCCGACCGCCGACCGCCGCCAGGATCGTCAGGCCAAGACCCCGGAGGATGCAGGCGGCCAGCAGCGCGAAGAAAAGCCCGAACACCACGTGCGCCAGCATGAGGACCGCGTACGCGGCCGCGACCGCCGCCCCGAACGCGAACTGCGCCTTGGGGGCACTCGGGGTCGTCCCCGGGTCGGTCACCATGTAGAACGTGAACAGCAGGAAGGCCATCCCCGTCATGGGCAGGAGCGCCGCCACCAGCGGCGTCCCGAACCAAGAGCTCCGCAGCACCGCCTGGATCACGAAGCCCCCGAGCCAGCCCAGGATGAGCGGGACCTTGCCCGTGAACCGCGTGTTCAGGAAGGTCCCCGAGAGCACGATGACCAGCGGCAAGAACCAGTCGCCGACGCCCGTGAGGTTCTCAGTGAACATATAAGGTGGGGCGATCCCGACCCAGGGGAACAGGAGCAGCGTCGCGGCGATGCCCGTGTTCGACGGATTCAGGCAATGCCGCGCGCCGTCCCCGACCGGGACGCGTATGAGCACCTTCGACCCGATCGCGACCGAGGCCGCGAACGCGATCGGCGCCAGCCGTTCATTGGCATAGAGGAGCATGGCGACGGCCAGGCCCGTGATGTGCGCCGGCAGGAGGAAATCGACCAGCCGGCCAAAGCTCCCGGCGAAGCCCAACGGCCGCCGCGCGGCCCAGGCGCTCATCACCTCGATGAGGAGTTCTATCCCGTATGTGGTCGCCAGCGCCACCAGGGGCTGCGCCCACGACTGCTCGAACCCGAAGACGGTGTGCCCCAAGACATTCAAGATCGTGATGGCCGCCGCGAACCGCCGGAGCGCGGGGAGGCGGTTCGCCCGAGCCGTGGCCGGATCCGTGGTCATCATTCCGCCTCCGCCTGGGTCGCGGGCCAGCCGAGCTGGACCGTGTGCCATCCGGGTGAGAGCGTCATCCGTTCCTGATGGGTCCGCCCCTCGGGATCGCGCCAGCGCAGCTCGACCGGGAGCCGGGCGTCATCGGGCACCGGGCCGAGCCCGAAATGGAGGTCGGGGCTCCGCTTGCCGGAGTGGCCATTGCCGCCGTCGACCTGCGCCACCAGCCGCCTGCCGTCCGGCGCGAAGACCGCCGCCGCCGCCCCGAGGGCGGGGCGCCCTGCAAGGTCGGGGCCGGGATGGCCCGGGCGCGCCCGGACCCGCGCCGAGCCGGTCGGCCGGGGCGGGAGCACGAGGTGGAGCCCCAGGAACCCGCCGGGATGTGGCGTCTCGTTGCGGTAGAACGAGGACGGCGCCCACTGGTTCGCGACGGCATAGTCGAGGCGGCCGTCGCCATCCACGTCGGCCGTGGCGATCCCCCGGCTCACTCCCGGCTCGCCGAGCCCCAGGCCCGCGGCGATGTCGTGGTATCGCCCGTCCCCGGCGCGGACGAAGAACGGGTTGCGCGGGCGGCCGCTCAGGTCGTCGCCCGGACGGAACCGGGGCCAGCACTTCGGGTCGCTCAGGAACTCGTCATTGCCCATGGCCAGCTCTTGCAGCTCGGGCCAGCGGTCGACCTCACCCCGCGCGAACCCGAGCGCCTGGAGCGCTTCGAGCGAGCCATCGTTGTCGAAGTCGGCCAGCCGGGCCTCCCAGGCCCAGCCGCTCCGCGACAGCCCGAGCGGCTCGCTCCGATCGACGTAGGGCGCGATGCCCCGCCGCATCCGGTCGAGCGCGCCCGTGCTGAGGAAGGCGAAGTGGCTCTCCAGCAGGGCGAACTCGGAGGCGATGTTGCTCACGTACAGGTCGAGCAGGCCGTCGCCGTTCAGGTCGCCGAAGTCGATCCCCATCCCCTTGAACGAGTCGCGCCCGAGGACCTTGGAATTGGGCGTCGTGAGCGTCTTCTTCCCCTCCAGCAGGGCGAATCGAAGCGCGCCGGGCGTCGAGCGGTTGTGCAAGAGCCGGTCGGGCCCGAAGTCGTTGGCGAAGTAGACCTCGGGCAGGAGGTCGCCGTCGAGGTCGGCCGCCCCGACGGCCAGGGTCCAGCCCAGGTCCGCCGACGCGTCGAGGACCCCTCTGGCCTCGCGGAACCGGACCGACGGTTCCTCGCCCGACGTGGCCCCGGCCCAGAGGAGGAAGTGCTTGCGCCCGCCGTTGTCGGCCCGCGACATCGAGTGCTGCATCGGCGAGGGGCCGACCGCCCGGGCGTCGAGGACCCGGGCGTCGTCCGGGAAGTAGTTGCCGACGATCAGGTCGGCGTGCCCGTCGCCGTCGAGGTCGGCCAGGGTGGCGGCGTTGGTGAACCAGCGGCCGTCTCCCGGCGCCACCTCGCGCCGCGCGTAGCCGTCGGCGGCGAGGGGCTCGCGGCCCGAGCCGGCCGCGCCCCCGCGGCGGAGGAACGCGATCGGGGGCCGGCCCCAGTAGTAGACGAGGACGTCCATCAGGCCATCTTCATTCAGGTCGCCGGGCAGGCAGCCCATCGGCGCCATCGTGGCGGGGTCGAAGGGGAGCGGGGCCGGGTCGAGCGCGAACGGCGGGTAGCGATCCGACGTCCCGGGCACGGGCGCGACGATCACCCGGTCGCTCCGCGTGTCCACATAGCAGACGTCGTTCGGCAGCCCGTCCCCGTCGAGGTCGTTCAGCGCCACCGAGGCCCCGACCGACGAGATCCAGGTCGCGATCCGCTCCAGGCTGGGGTGGACCGTGCGCAAAGTCCGGTCCGGCGTCCCCGGCAACTCGGGCAACGCCCGGCGGGAGAACCGGAACCGCGCGAGGAGTTGACCCCGCTCCGCCCCGGAGAGTCCGGGTTGCCGCGAGAGCCAGTAGAACAGGCCGATCAGCGCGAGGGCCGTCAGCTTGACGAGGAGGTTCCGGGAGGCGACCGGGCGCGGCCCGGCCTTCCTCTCGTGGGGGTGCGGCCGGCCGTTGCTCGAAGGCGTGGAGGTCTCGACCGCGGTCATGGCGTGCCTCCTTCGGTCGACGCCGGCCCGATCTCGGCGGGTTCGATCCGGGGTGGGATGAAACGCCGGTCGATCAGGTCGCCCATGGCGAGCGGTCGGTCGAGGATGCCGGCCTTCACGGCCATGGTCGCGATCCGATCGAGCTCGGCATCCGAGGGCGTCAGCATCCGGTAGCTGACGCGGTCGGGCGGCCGGGTGAGGACGAAGCGCAGGACCTTCTCATCCTGGCGGAAGTAGGGCGCGGCGACCCGGGCTGCCGCCACGCGATGGCCCTCGGCCCAGGCGCCACTGGCGGCGATGCCCCGGACCAGGTCGCGGACGACGTCGGGCTGCTCGGCGATGAGCGACTCGTGCACGACCAGGACGCAGGAGATGAAGCCGGGCCAGATGTCCTTGGCGTGGTAGAGGACGCGGCCGGACCCGTCCAGCTCCGCCTTCGCGGCGTGCGGCTCGCCGACGAAATAGGCGTCGATCGACCGGGCGGCGAGCGCCACGGGCATCTCGGGCGGCGGTAGCTCGATGAAGCGAATCGAAGCCGGGTCGACCCCCTGATCCTCCATCAGCTTCCGGGTCACCAGGTACTGGTTGCTGTACCGGCTCGGGATGGCGAAGGCCTTCCCGCGGAGGTCGGCGAGGCCCCGCGCCGGGAGGTCCGTGCGGACGATCACGGTCGAGCCGTCGCGATGGCCCAGGTAGACGATCTTGACCGGCACGCCCTGCTCGCGCAGCTTCATCGCCAGCGGGGCGATCAGGAACGATGCGCGCAAACGCCCGCCCCGGATCGACTCGACCATCGTGGGGAAGTCGGCGAATCGTTGCGAGACGAATCGGGTCGTGGTGCTGGTGCGCGAGGCGAAGTCGGTGACCGGACAGGTCAGGTGGCACGTCACGGGCAGGAAGCCGACGATGAGCTCCTTGCGGACCGCGCCGGCCCCGCCCCGACTCTTCCAAGGCTGGAGCCGCAAGATGCCGAGCATCAAGGGAGCGAGGGCCAGCGTGAGCCACCAGCGGGATGAGGGAGAGCATGGCATCATCGTCCACCTCCGTCCGCACGTGCCACGTGATCGGGAGGGATGATGGCCGAGGTCTCCGGATCCGCCCCGAGCTCGCCCAGCAGCCGCTCGACGGCTTCCACCACCGCCGGGTCGGTCGGCCGGCGCGGTCGCGGTCGAGGGATCTCCAGCACGCAACGAATGCGGGCGGGGCGCCCCGTGAGGAGGACCACCCGGTCGGCGAGCTGCGCGGCCTCCTCAAGGTGGTGGGTCACGAGGATCACGGTGCGCGGCCGCTCCCGGATCAACCGCTCGAGCTCGCCGCGGAGCCGGACCCGCGTCAGGTAGTCGAGCGCCGAGAAGGGCTCGTCCAGGAGCAGGATCTCCGCCTCGCCCGCCAGGGCCCGCGCCAGCTCGACGCGCTGACGCATCCCCCCCGAGAGCTGGTGCGGGTAATGGTCGGCGAACCCGTTCAGCCCGATCAGGTCGAGCATCGCCTCCAGCCGTCCGGGGCGCCCGGCCGTGCCGCGACGGGTGCGCAACCCCAGCGCGATGTTCTCTCGCGCCGTGAGCCAGGGATAGAGGCCATCCTGCTGATGCACCATGCGCGATTCACCCCGGCGCGTGATCGTGCCGGACGAGGGCTCGAGGAATCCCGAGATCAGGTTCAACAGGGTCGTCTTCCCGCTCCCGGACGGGCCGACGACGGCGACGTACTCGCCGTGCGACACCTCGAGCGAGAGGTCCCGGATCACCTCCACGGACCCGAAGTGGTGCGAGACACTCTGGAGCCGCACGGCCTTATCGTTCATAGCCCCACCGGACGCTCGGGAGGGTCATCAGCCGGAGCAGGACCCGGTCCAGGACGACGCCGACGATGCCGATCACGATCATTTCCGCCACGAGCAGGTCCATCCTCAGGCCGTTGCGCGCGTCCCAGATGGCAAATCCAAGTCCGTCGCGCCCCGCGATCATTTCCGCCGCGACCACCACCAGCCACGCCAGGCCCGCCGTCACCCGCAGCGCGGTGATGACCTGAGGGAGGATGGCCGGCAGGACCACCTTCGCGAGCCGTTCCCAACCGCAGAGGCCGAAGTCCTGGGCGACCCGGAGGTAGACGCTCGGGATGCTGACGACGGCGGCGGTCGTGGCCAGCGCCATCGGGAAGACGGTCGCCATGAAGATGAGGAAGATGGCCGGGGCGTCGCCGATCCCGAACCAGAGGATCGCGAACGGGATCCAGGCGAGCGGCGAGAGGCTCCGGAAGAAGTTGATCGCGGGCAGCAGCACGGCGCGGGCGAGGGCGGAATGCCCCATCGCGAGCCCGGCCGGGATGCCCAACAGCACCGCGAGGCCGAAGCCGACCGCCACCCGGAACAGCGAGGCGATCGCGTCGTCCCCCAGCCGGCCGCTCCACAGCTCCTCCCCCAGACAGACCACCACGGCCCTCGGCGACGGGAGCACCGCGGGCGCGATCGCGCCCACTTGGGAGAGGACCACCCACAGCCCCACAACAGCGATGGGAACCGCCAGGGAAAACCACCACCTCCCGTCCTCCGGCACGGCTTTGCCCCTTAAGGCCGGCCTCGAGTCGAGACCGGCTTCCACGACCCGATGTCCTGCAGAAAATGGATATGACGACCTTTTAAGCTTCAGCGAATCGTTCCCGAATTCTGCCTCTCCATACCTCGAAGGCAGGCACGGTGCCATCGCTCGGGAGTTCGCTCAGGGCGTCATCGGTGACACGTGCAGCCTCGTCGGCGGACAGTGCGCAGTAGACCCGGCACGCGGCTTCTGTGTGGGGTGCCGGATTGCCGGCGCGTTGCCGTGCCTGCGCGGCGAACGCCGCGCCCTGGGCGAGCGCGCCCCGATGCGAGCCCGCCGCGGCCCGCAAGACCTCCAGCGTGGGGCGCTCCACCCCCCCCGCATAGGTGCTGGCCAGGCCGATCCCGCTCCAGAGATCCGCCTGCCGCGATGGGGGGAACGCGGCGATCGTCGCGGCGATCCGGGAGGCGTCGGCGCCCTCCACGAACCAGAGGCTCCGCCCCAGGCCCTGGTCGAAGGCCCTTCGGGCGTAGCCGGAGAGCCGGGCGGGGACCTCCCGCCCGCCCACGCACCGGCGCCATCGGAAGTAGCCCTCGTGAAAGCCGTAGCCGTCGATCGCCAGCCAGCGCAGCAAGGGGTCGAGCCGCGCCAGGAGTCGCTCGACGCGCAGGCCGAGCCGGCCCAGCACCCAGCCGACGCCCACGTGCACCATGTAGACGTGAGCCGCCCCGGGACCTTCCAGGAACGCCGACAGCCGGTCCCTCCTCCAGGGCATGAGGTAATCCAGCAAGGCAAGTCCCATCGCCGCCCCCTCGAACGCAAATCCCCGGAATTCGGCCTCGACTGCGTTCAACCGGAGAACCAACGCCCCACATTCACCCCCCTCCAGAGCCGCGTGATAGCCATGAAGGAAGATTTCCCCGATCCCTTCCAATCGCTGCCGCACCTCGGGTTCAATCTCCCGGAACCCGCGCCGGGCAAACGTCGTTTCTTGAGGCGAGATGCTGAAGACGCGCTTGTAAAGCCATCCCAAT
>JAFANO010000200.1 GCA_019232645.1 Planctomycetaceae bacterium
TGCCGAGCGCGAAGGTCAGCCACGCCAGGAACGCGCAGCCGAACGAGGTCCCGGTGAACGTCAGGCCCCAGCGGAAGGCGCGGCCGGGGTCCCGCAGCCGGCTGACGAGGGGCGAGCCGATCAGCCCGACGGCGATCGCCAGCTCGAGCCAAGGTAAGTGTAAGAGGTTCATGAGAATTCTTCGATGGCCCCGAAATGCGGCTTGACCCGATCCAACTCGCGCGACGCCTCACCCGAGAGGAAGTCGGTCCAGCGCCGTTCCAGCGCGTCGCAGCACCGGAAGGCCCGGACGAACGGGACGACGACGTAATCCCGCAGCAGGGCGTCGAGGTAGCCGCGCTCCAGGCCCATGCGGTAGAGCCAGGTCTGGTAACGCGGGCCGCCCAGGCGACCCCAGGGGGCCCTGGCCCGGGGCAGCCGCTCCCCGATGGCGTCCTCCAGCGCGCGGTAGTCCCGGAGCAGGGTCGGCGCCCGCACGAACTGGAGCGTCCGGAGGCAGGCGTGGCCCAACAGGTGGACCAGCGCGACGTACCGGAACCCCAGGCCGATCTCGGCCACAATAATCCCGACCTGCGAGAGCGAGGCGTACGACAACGCCGACTTGATGTCCGTCTGCACGCTGCCGGTGAGGTACGCGTGCAGGGCGGTGATCAGCCCCAGCGCGACGATCAGGCCGCAGAGCCATGCCGATCGTTCAAGGAGCGGGCTCACCCGCAACAGCAGGAAGGCCCCCAGGTGCACCGACAGGGCCCCGTAGAACACGGCGCTCGAGGGGGTCGGGCCCTCCATCGCCCGGGGCAGCCAGCCCGAGAACGGCACCAGCGCCGACTTGCCCGCCGCGGCGACCAGCAGCAGCAGCCCCACCACCGCCGCCTGGTGCGGCGACACGAGCGAGAATTCATAGGGCCAGTCGCCCGCGCCCAAGAGCTTGTCGAAGTCCCCTTCGCCCCGGAGATGGTGCATCACCACGGCCGCCAGCAGCAGCGCCGCGTCCGAGACGCGGTACACGACCCAGACCCACAGCCCGTTCCGCGCCGGCGCCGGGCGTTCCTGGAAGAACGCGACCAGCAGCGCCGAGGACAGCCCGACCAGCTCCCACCCGGTGAACATGGTCTCGATGGTCCCCGCCGACGAGGTCACCACCATGCCCAGCACGAAAATCGCGTAGAGCACGAAGAAGCGGTTGAAGCCGGGCTCGCGGTGCATGTACTTGCTGGCAAAAGCGCTGATCGTGCCCGACAGGAGGAACGACAGGATCACGAACGGCACCGAGAGCCGGTCGAAAACGAGCTTCACCGAGAAGTGATAGTGTCGCGGGATGACGACCCAGCGCCCCAGGTCGATCGAGACGTGCCGCGTCCCCAGGATGAGCATCAACGCGAGCACGGCGACGGCGGCCGTCAGGCCCGTGACGACCGCCCCGTGAACCAGCCTCGAGGTCCGCCCCTCGGTCAGCTTCAGGTCGAGCAGCGACGAGACCCCGAGGATGAATGTCAGCAACAGCGGGCTGGCGACGACGACCATGCCCAGGAGGATCAGCAGCCTGTGATCGTTCGGCATCGGAATCCTTCCTCGATCTCACCGTGGGATTTCGGCGAACTCCAGGTGGTCGCGCCAGCCGCGATACCAGTCGATGGAGGAGGCGGCCCGGGGCAGGACCGAGGCCTGGGGCCGGTAGAGACGGAAGCCGTCGCCCTGGAAGACGCGGATCGCGCCCGAATCGGGGTGCAGCACGGCGAGCTGGACCCAGCCGTTGCGGCAGATCCGGCCGATCCCCTCGTTGCGGTCCATGATCCGGCGCATCGCTTCGGTTGTCGTCTCGATGATGAAGAGCGAGCGGACGGGCTCGTGGATCTCGACCATCTGCCAGGGCAGGCCGGTCCGGAGGTCGCTCGCCGCGCCGTCCATGACCCCCAGCAGCGCCGCCAGGTTGTGCGGCAACTTCGTGCCGGCGCCGTAGCCGGCGTTGTCGACGTGCGAGAAGTAATACTCGAGGTTGATCCCGGCGCAGACGGGGAAGACGGCCTGCAGGATCCGCGTCAGGATGGTGGCCTCGGCGTCGTCCTGGGTCGGGTCGTACGACGTGAGGAAGGCGCGGCGGTCGAGGAAGAGGCCGCGCGTCCACTCGCGACGCCCCACGAAGGTGATGGCGTTGGTCGCGTGCCCCAGCTCGGGCCGGGTCTGGGCCAGGTCCTCCGACCGCTCCTCGACGTGCTGGCGGGCGGCGGTGAACGAGAGCGTCAACGGGGCCGACATGAACCGCCGACAGCGCTCGTGCGCGTTGCGGTCGCAGGCCTGCTCGATGAGGTCGCGTGCCGATGCGAATTCCTCCCGGTGCGACTCGGGGATCCGGTCGAGATCGAAGTAGGTCACGGAGTCGCTGCAGGTGTTGTGGTAGCCGCCAACGAAGACCGTCTCCCCGGGGAGGGACAGCCCACGATGGGCCAGGCCCTCGCGGGCGCGGGGATCGTTGAGGATCTGGGCCATGGCGCGGGCGTTCGGCCCGCCAGCCGCGCCGCCGCGGGCGCCGCAGTTGTAGGCCGAGTTGTGCGGGTTGTTGAGGCTGTCCGAGCCGTGCCCGAGCAGGACCACCAGCCGGGCGAACCCCGAGGTCAGCCCGATGTCGCGGAGCAGCCGCTCGCCGGACTCGGTCATCTCGGCGACGGTAAAGCCGAGGTGGCCATTCTCGGGGCCGGGGGTCGCGTCGCCGCGCTCGAGCCGGAGCCGGGTCAGCGGCGGGGTCCGGACGATCCGGCCGAGGGCCCCGCGGATCCTCGCGGCCAGCCTGGGGAAGAGGATCCGGCCGACCAGCGGGAAGGTGGCCAGCACCCCGACGGCCCCCGTCAGCAGGGCGCCCACCGCGAAGGTCCGGCTGCCGACGTGGAACTGGTGCGACGCGGTCCCCAGCGCCTTGCGCGTCCGGGCCCGGCGGCGGTGGGCCTCGCCCAGCTCGTCGACGACGTCCTCGGCCACCCAGTGCCGAGGACGGATCACCACCGGGCAGAGCGGGACGAAGTGCGCGTCGGCCGCCCCCCGGTAATACATGGCCACGCCGAAGAACCCGGCCGCGCCGAACGTCTCGACCGAGGGGGCCAGCTCCTCCAGGTGGCGGCGGAACGACTCCTCGCGCTCGTCGATGCAGCAGGCCACCTGGAACTCCGGCGCCGGCGGCCGGCCCTCCTTCTGCCTCGCGTGCAGCGCGATGGCGTCGAGCGTCTGGGTCCGGAACCGCTGCTCGTACGCCAGGTGGAAGATCCTCCGCCGCTCGAGCCCGGAGAACGCCTCGATCTCCTCGACGAGCACCGCCCACTGCGGCTTGCCCAGGTGGTGCAGGACGTCAGGCGAGAGGCCGAGCAGCTGCGCGAGCTGGAAGACGAGGAAGGCCCGCTGCTCGACGCTCGGCGGCCAGCGCGCCTCGATCCGCCGTCGACATGCCCTGCGCAGGCCGGCGAGCGGCCCCTCGAACCCCAGGGCGTCGCGCGCCCGGTCGGCCAGCGCGAACCGGTCCAGGATCAGCCGGACCGCGAGGAACTCGACGAGGCTGCCCGCCGGCGCCGGGTGGACGGCCCGGTCGCCGCGGAGCTCGACCTGGCGGACCATGCCGCCCCAGCCGCGCAGCGCCAGGAGCGTGGCCGAGAGGAACTCCTCCCACTCCCCTTCGGCGACGCCCAGGATCTCGAGCGACTCCAGGATCGATTCCAGCGGCCCGACATCCTGGTCCTCCAGGCGGCCGAGCTCGCGGGCCAGGCCGCGCATCCAGCGGTCCGGCGGCCCGCCTGGCCGGCGGTACAGCGCGCAGAAGGCGCAGAAGAAGCCCTCATCGCGCCGGGGCAGTTGCCAGTGGGCCAGGCCCTGGTCCAGGAACGCGGCGCAGAACCGGATCAGGAGGTCGTGCACGGGCGCGTCGGCGTCCGCGCCGGTGGCCTCGAGCAGCAAGTCGCGGTGCCGGATCGGCGACGACGGCGGCGCGGTGTACGTCGGCAGGTCGCGGACCCCGCCGCAGCAGACCCTCCAGAGGGCCTGGAGCGTGAACCCTTCCCAGTCCTCGTCGCTCCAGGTCTCGATCGTCGACTCGCCGAACCGGTCGAGGAGCTCGGACAGGCCATCGGGGGCCCGGCGGCTCGCCGGCCCCGGCGACGAGCTGTCGGGGTTCGGGACGATCCCCCCGCGGAGGTCGCGAACGACCCAGCGTCGGGTCTCTGCGATCAGCCGGCCCCGGACCGCCGAGGAGGCCTCCTCCCGGACGCGTCGCAGCGCGTTCGCCTCGGCGACGTACCAGACCAGCTCCTTGGTCGGGCCGGTCCGCAGGGGATACTGGAGCATCGCCAGGCGGAGGTCGAGGCGCGTCCCGAAGCAGGGGATCGGCTCGGCGGCCCGGTCACCCAGGTCCTGCTCCAGCACTTCGTGGAGGTCGGTGAACCGGATCCGGCCGCGCGTCAGCTCCTGACGGTAGCGGTCCTCCGACAGGTAGGGTTGGCACCCAAAGACGTGCGCCCCCTTCTTGACCGCCTCGTGGAACGGCAGCTCCTCGAACGCGTGCAGCGTGTTGTGGTGGATGAAGACGGTGATCGGCCCTTGCGCCGGCAACAGGTGCGAGGTGTGCTCGATCACCTCGCCCAGGTGGTGCAAACGCGAGCCTTGATCCCCACGCTCCCGCGCCTCGATCCCGGGGGAAATGGTCGTTTGCATGGCTACTTTTGGACTCAATCCGTTGAAGGTGGGACCGCGGCGGATGGTTCGCCGGGAGGGGAGAGGGCCGGCGGACGAGGTCATCCTGTTGTCGCGCGACACGCCGGTCCGCATGCGTATGGCCGCGCGATCCTCCGGAATTTTGGGGGGATGGGAAACCGAGTCTCGGGATTCGTCGTGGCTCGTGCCGATTCCGCCGCCCTCCATGAGCGTGGTCTTCGGGATCGGCCGCCTACCGAACCGGGTTCCCTTCGGGCTCATCCCGATCGGTCGAAAGGGGAGGGCGGGTCTGGGATCTCAATCCCCGGGGATGCGCGAGCGTGTTTCCGCCTTGGTCTCGCAATCATAGAAAAACTCGATGCATGAGGCAAGTCGAGTACCCCATCGCTAAAGCTAGGGGCTTACCAGTGGCCTCCGATGGCTTCCGAGTTCGATCCTCAACAGCCCCGATATCAGGCCAGTTGACCCTGGCCCAGCCACATGTAAGGTTGTAGACGTATCTCGCGACAGGGCGACCACTCCATTCCTTGGCTGGCCATGACCTTGGCTTACCATCCCACCCGGCTCATTCGACCAGGGGAAGTTTGTTGTGACCAGACACCACCGGCGATCCGCCCCTCGATGAGAAATTGAGGTGACGCGACCGGTGTGGTAAGGTCGAAACGAATCGCGGGGTATGGAGGTCGAATGTGTCGTCATTGCCGCGCGATTGGATGGTAGGATGAT
>JAFANO010000551.1 GCA_019232645.1 Planctomycetaceae bacterium
CTTCCAGGAGGGCACGGGTCCCCGGTTTGTCCTGCTGCTCGCCTCCGAGTTCGAGCACTGGCCCAAAGACGCCCCCGCCTTGATCCCCGTGGCCAGGTTCCAGGACGAACGCGGTGGGACCCGGGTGCTGGCTCGCACCGAGGGTGAGTTCTCCTGGAAATTCCTCGACCGCCAGAAGCCCGAGGATTGATCAGGTCGCCCGCGCCGCCCTCGGGATCGCGCCGGGCCGACTTGGGTCCGGAAACGTGCCACGTGGCTCGGCGGAAAACTCCTCAAATTCATCGTCTCTTCAGTTGCGACCATTCGATTGGCACATGGCGCATCTACCTCCAGCTTCGAAAATTCTCACCGCCCGAGACGTCCCCTCGCCCGTGGGACTCCCAAGAAAGAATTTCGCCGACCCCGTCTCGATGGTGCTTTTTTGTGAGTGCATCGTCGGATGCACGCACATGCGACCTTGCCTTTCCCGATCTTTCACGGAACAATGATCTATTTCATGCGTGGGTCCGAGGAAATCGAGGATTTAGAAAGCTTCTGCGCGGTCGCCCCGATCTTCCGGACCCGGATATCCGCCCTTGAGGACCCTGGATCATCGCGCGGACCATCCCCAGCGCGTCACAGCAGTAAGGTCAAGGCCGATGCTCAAGAAATTGAGTGAGCTCTTCGGACCGAAGAAGCCGGGCGTGTCGCGACCGCGCAAGTCCCTGGTGAACTTGAAGCGCCGGTTCACGATCATCGCGGAGGCTGGGCAAGGGAGCATGTCGAAGGTCTATCGTGCGATCGACAACCAGGCCGGCCGGACCGTCTGCCTGAAGGTTCAGAACCCCGACAAGAATGCCGCCGCCGCCTCGCGCTCGGCGAAGCAAGAGCGTCCGTCCGAGGGGGAGGTCGGGATGAAGATCACTCATTCCAACGTCGTGCGGACCTACGACTGGGGCGAGTCGACCCTGCACGAGCACTTCGTGGTCATGGAGTTCATCGAGGGCGTCAGCCTCCAGTTCATCCGCCAGGCACACTCGACCACGATCACGGAGAAGCTCGAGCTGTTGGCGCAGGCCGCCGAGGGGCTGGCCGCGGTCCACGCCGCCGGGTTCATCCACCGCGACATCGGGCCGCAGAACTTCCTGATCAACCGCGGCCGACAGGTGAAGCTGATCGACTTCGGCCTGTCCGTCCCCAACACCCCGGCCTTCCGCCGGCCCGGCAACCGGACGGGCACGCTCCAGTACATGGCGCCCGAGCTGATCCGCCGCGAGCCCACCGACGAGCGGCTCGACATCTTCTCGTTCGGCGTGATGGCGTTCGAGCTCCTGACTGACCGGCTGCCCTACGACGCCGAGGTGACCGACTCGATGGCGGTCATGCTCCAGCGGATCAACACCAGCCCGCTCGACCCCGCCCTGGCCAACCCCACGCTCTCCGAGTCGCTCTGCGACATCCTCCGCAAGCTGATCGCCCGCCATCCGGACGACCGCTGGCGGTCGACGAGGAACCTGGCCGAGGTATTCCGCTCGTCGATATCGGCCTGAGTCAGATCCGGGTCGCGCGGACGACGCGCGGGTGGTTCGCGTGGTCCCGGACCGTCGGCACCAGCTTCAACTGGGGCTGTGCGGCGATCAGGGAACGGACCGGGACTTCCTGGTCCGAGCCGATCTCCAGGATCAGGTGGCCGCCGGGTTTTAACAGCGGCACGGACTCCTCGATCAGGGGGGCGACCACGCGGAGGCCGTCCTCGCCGCCGTCGAGCGCCTGGTGGGGCTCGTAGAGCCGGACCCCGGGCTCGAGCGTCGGGATGATGGCGGTCGGGACGTAGGGGGGGTTGGAGAGGATCACGTCGAAACGGCCTTCGCTGGCGACCGGCTCGAGTCGGTTCCCCTGCCGGAACTCGACGCGATCGGACAGGCCGAGCGCCTTCGCGTTCGAATCGGCCACGGCCAGTGCCTCCGGGCTCAGGTCGATCGCCACGAACCGCGCCGACTTGTGCTGGTGGCAACAGGCCAGAGCCAGGTTGCCCGACCCGGTCCCGACGTCGACGGCATGGGGGGCGTCGAGCCCCTTGGTCAGGGACAGGAACTCGACGACCACGAACTCCGAGTCGGGCCGGGGGATCAACACGGCGGGTGAGACGCGCAACGGCAGCGAGTAGAATTCCTTGCGCCCGACCAGATAGGCCACCGGCATCCCCTCGGCGCGTCGGCGGATCAGGTCACGGAACGCGCCTCGGGACCGCACGCCGACGTCCTCCTCGAAGTGGGTGTAGAGCTGCACCCGCTCCCAGCCAAGCACGTCGGCCAGCAGCACCTCGGCGTCGAGCCGGGGGCTCTCGGCCCCTCGTCGCTTGAGGAAGTCGGCCGTCCAGGTCAGGAGCCGGCCGACCGTCCAGCGCTCGTCCGGGTCGGGCGGGGCCGGGGGGGACGGCGGGGGCTGACCATTGGCTCGGGGACGGGACCGGGATCCATCCATATCTCGGGGCTTCATGGCGTTAGACCTCGCCGAGCTGCTCGCGGCGGTCGTGATCGATCAGGGCGGTCGTCAGCGGGGCGAGGTCGCCCTGGATCACACGGTCGAGGTTGTAGAGGGTCAGGCCGATCCGGTGGTCGGTCACGCGGTTCTGCGGGAAGTTGTAGTTCCGGATCCGCTGCGAGCGGTCGCCCGAGCCGATCAGGGTCCGCCGGGTCTGGTCGCGCTCGGAGCGGGCCTTCAGCTCGATCTGGTCGAAGAGCCGGCCGCGGAGGATCCGCATCGCCTTGGACTTGTTCTTGTGCTGGCTCCGCTCGTCGCGGCAATTGACGACGGTCCCGGTCGGGAGGTGGGTGATCCGGACGCCGCTCTCCGTCTTGTTCTGGTGTTGGCCACCGGGCCCCCCCGAGCGCATGACGTCGACCTGGAGGTCCTCGGGGCGGATGACGATGTCCAGCTCCTCGGGCTCGGGCAGGACGGCGACGGTGGCGGCGGAGGTGTGGATCCGGCCCTGCGTCTCGGTCACGGGGACGCGCTGGACGCGGTGGCCGCCGCTCTCGAACTGGAGGTGGCGGAATGCCCCCTCCCCCTTGATCCCGAAGGAGACCTCGCGGAACCCGCCGAGCTCGGTCGGGACCATCTCCAGCGGCTCGAACGACCAGCCCCTCTGGTCGGCGAAGTGGTGATACATCTCCAGGAGGTCGCGGACGAACAGCGCCGCCTCGTCGCCGCCGGTGCCGGCGCGGATCTCGACGATCAGGCCGGCGTGGTCGGCGCCCGCCTTCTGGTCGTAGATCAGGTCGCGCAGCGCGTCGCCGATTTCTTTCCGCCGCGCGCGGAGCACCTCCAGCTCGGCCTCGGCGTAGGAGCGCATCTCGTGATCGGCCTCGGCCTCGCGGAGCGACTCGGCCTCGGCGATCTGGCGGCCCAACTCCAGGTAGCGGGAGTATGGGATGGCGACCTTGGCCAGCGCCCCACGCTCCTTCGCCAGCGTCATCAGCCGCGCACGGTCGGCCGTGACCGCCGGGTCGACCAGCTCGGCCTCCAGCTCCTGGAACCGTTGATAGTCAGCCTGCAATTTCTCGAACACAGAAGACCTCTGCCGCAGGCGCGGAGTCGTCCTCGGCTGGTGGCGGACTCCTTTGGGCTTCTAACGACCGACGGCCCGACCAGGCCGCATCGCTCTGCCGCCCGGCGGGCCGTCCTTCGCGATTCGCACAACGAAGCTAGGTCTTGGCCGGGGCCTCGGCCGCAGTCTTCTTGCCCTTGCCGTAGGTCCCCTGGAACTTCTTGTTGAACTTGTCCACGCGGCCGGCCGCGTCCACGAACTTCACCGAGCCGGTGTAGTACGGGTGGCACCGCGAGCAGACTTCCACGATGATCTTCGGCTTCGTGCTGCGCGTCCGGAACGAGTTGCCGCAGCCGCAGGTCACGACGCAGTCTTGATACTTGGGATGGATTCCGTCTTTCATGATGGTAACCAACCGACCCGCCGCGACGGCGGGAGATTTCCGGAAGGGAAGAGGGACCGCCTCGACCCGAACCGGATGATTTTAGCAGATCCCGTGGCCCGCGACGAGAAGGGCCTCCGATCATTCTCACGAAGGTCCGCGACGCTCCGCATCCGGAATCCGGGCTCATTTGTGCTCAGGGTTTCCGTCGAGCAGGGCGACCACCGCCTTCTCTACTTCGTCGTAAGTGAACTGATGGTTCGGGTCGTCCATGGTGAATCGCTTCACCAGCTTGCCGCCGGGGCCGTAGAGGAAGACGGCCGGGATCGAGTTGATGTCGAGCTTCTCGAACCCGACGCCCTGCTCCTCGTCGAGCAGGAAGTTGGTGAAGACGGCCTTCTTCTCGGCGAGGAACTGCCGGGTGTCGCTGACCTGCTTGGCCACGGCCGGGTCGTCGAACGAGAGCGAGACGACGGCCAGGCCCTTGTCGCCGTACTTCTTATGCATCTCAACGACGTGCGGGAAGTTCTCCTTGCACGGGCCGCACCAGGTCGCCCAGGCGTCGACCATCGTGTACTTCGCCGCTTTGTCGGCGGCGATCCGGGAGAGGAACTCGTCGAAGTTGACCTTCTCGAGCTTGACGTCCCCCTCACCCTCCGAGGCTACTGGCTTGCCCACGCCCCCGCCTTTCGCGGGCTGCGAATCTCTCTGCAAGACGTCGGCTGGCAGGTTCGCGGCCGGTACGGGTTTGACTGACTCGGCCTTCCTCTCCGCGAGCATCGCGCCGGCCGAGGGCTCCGCGCCGGCCGTCGGCGAGGTTGGCACCTCGGCTGGCTGGTCGCAGCCGAATCCGACGAGGGCGAGAACGGCGAGCGAGATGGGGCGGGCCATAACAGGCATGGTTGAGTCCCCCTGGGTTGGGTGTGCGGGAAGAGGGAGGGTGATCCGGGAGTGATCGGCGAGTCCATTCATCGTGACGGGCATCCCGGCTCCCGGTTTCGAGGGAGTCTCGGGATGCCGTGGTGACAGGCGGGAATCGATCAGTCAATGAGGATTAGGAGGATTCGGCGGAGGACCGCCGCCGGCGGGATGGCTCGGCCCGGATCACTTCTTTAACTTGATGGCGCAGCCGATCGGGCGGGTCTCGGTCACCTCGGGGGTCTTGCCCGCGAGGAGGGCGTCCACCGCGTCGCGGAGGTAGGTCTTCTTGACCTTGGACTCGTCCAGCGGGCTGTCGTCCTGGGCGCCCATGTAACGGATCACGCGATCCTTGTCCAGGACGAAGAACTGCGGGGTGTTGGTTGCGCCATAGGCCCGGCCGATCTCCTGGGTCTCGTCGTAGCCGTAGACATAGTTCGCGCCCTTCTTCTTGACGTGCTCCCTGATGGCGGGGAGGCGGTCGGAATCCCTGTCGTTGACGCTCACGGCGACGAGCTTGACGTTCTTGCCCTTGTAGTCGTTGTCGAAGTCGATGAGCCGGTCATCGGCGGCCACGACGTAGGGGCAGTGGTTGGCGAGGAAGACCAGGACGACCACGTCTTCCTTGATGTCGCCGAGGCTCAGGCTGGCGTCCTGTCCGCCAATGGTTGCGGGGATGCCGGAGAAGATCGGGGCCTTCTCGCCCACGCTAACGACCTTGTTGTACTTGCCGGCGACGGCGGGGCCGGCAATCAGGGCCAGGCCTGCCAGGGTCAGAAACAGCTTGCGCATCAGTGCGAACTCCTGGAAGAGCTAGGTAGGATGGGTGGGGCCATTGTGACCCTCCCCGCAAAGGCCGAACAGATCCCCGAATGGAGCCCTGACCATCTCCAGGGCCCCCTCCACCAAGTGGCTCACTCTCCACAAGGTGACTCACTCCCTCCCGGCTCCGAGGTTGATCGGGAGCAGCGAGTCCCGCAGGAAAAAGAGCGCCTAAAGCGCCGACCCAGTCCCTATTTTTCTCGGCGGACCCCGTGGTTTCCGCCCGATTATAAGGGAGAGCCCCGTTGAGTCAACGGCCCGAGGGGCGTCCCGATCCTCCTCATCATCCGCCGCGCCTTGCCGATCACCAGACCATCGGGCTCTCAAATTTCAAATTTGAAATCTTGAAATTTTAAATCTCAAATTTTTTAAATTTAAAATTTTGAAATTTGAAATCTTGAATTTGCGATTTCAAACCTTGAACGACCGATGGAATTTGCGGGGCGGCTCAGGTCCGACGCGCGGCCCAGAGGGCGGCGTTGGCGAGAACCCGGCGGACGGCCGGATGGAACAGGACCGGGAACGCGTCGTGCCCGGGCCGAAGATAGACGACGCGGCCGCGCTCGATCGTCCAGGTCAGGCCGCTCCGCATCGTCTCCCCCCGGTCCCAGTGCGAGACCAGGACGACCGACTCCGGCTTGGGGACCGCGAACGGCTCGGCGAACATGTCGGTCCTGGAGATGGTGAACGGCGCGACTCCCCGGGCGACCGGATGGTCGGGATCGTTCACCAGGATGTGCTCGGGACGGCCATCCTCGCGCCAGCCGCTCGGTTCGCAGGACATCCCCATCAACCCCCGGAACGGCTTGCTCGCGCACGATGCGTGCAGCGCGACGAAGCCGAGCCGCCCGGCCCTGACCCGCGCGATCACCTCCGCGGCACGATCGGCGGGCACCTCGTCATGGCGGAGCCGGCCCCACCAGACTAGGACGTCGGTGGCGTCGAGCGCGGCGTCGGACAGCCCGGCCTCCGGCTCGCTCAAGCGTGAACGCGCGATGCTCAGCTCGGGCCGGCGGCCCAGGTGCTGGGCCAGCGCGCCGTCGATGTCATCGGGGTAGACCGACCTCCGCGCCGTCCCCTCGCACCAGACCCGGACCCGGACTCGACTCGCGGCGGCGATCGGCTCGCCCCGGACTGTGGCCGTCCGGGTCGGGCGATCGAGGGCCGACACGACCCCCGACCAGGCCGTCCGGCGCACAAATGATCGACGATTCAGTGGCATCGCGATCAACTCCCCCTGACCGTCCATCACTGACGAAGACCCCGCAGTGGGAAATCTCAACTCATTTGGGTGGGTCCGGCACCTCGTCGCGTCCGGGTTTTAAGGAATGTTTTCGCAGAGAAGTGATGTTAACCCGACGTTTAACGGGCGGCAAGGGGTCCAGCTTCACTCGCGCGAGGGTCTTCGCGGGGAGGCGGGTGTGGGCCCGGCAGCTCCAGCTCCCCCACCCCGAGACTCAGGACAACCTTCACGGAGGCGAAAGGCCATCGGCAAGAGCTCAACGAGCGTGAAGATGCCCGCGCGATCGACGACGATCGGGGTCTCGGGGCCGGCGAACTCCGCGAGGACCTGGCGGCAGGCGCCGCAGGGCATTGCCAGGGAGGGGTCGGCGCCTTCGGGGATGTCGGCGCATGAGATGGCCACGGCCTCGATCCGGCTCGCCCCGGCCAGGACCGCGGCGAACGCCGCGGTCCGCTCGGCGCAGATGGTCAGGCCATACGAGGCATTCTCGACATTCGCCCCGGTGAAGACCCGCCCCCCCGCCCGAACCGCCGCCCCCACGTGGAACTTCGAGTAGGGGCAATAGGCCGACCGGCTCGCCGCGCGGGCGGCTTTCAGCAGTTCATCGAGGGGTCCGGGCTTGGATCCGGGCATGGCAGGGCACTCTCGGAAGGCAGGGGAGGACGTCGCCCGCGACGGCGAGCGACCCGATCGGCATTGTCGCCCCTTCAGGGCTCGCCGGCGACGGCCTGCCCCCCGACTCTCCCAACATCCAGGTCACTCGAACTGGCTGTCGAGCGGCTTGCCGTCCTTGATCTCGTCGTCGGGCGTATGCTCGACGAAGTGCCACGAGATCTGAGCGGCGACGACCTGGAGGAACCGGTTCTTGAAATGCGCCCGGCTGTTGGCCGACGTCTCGGGGATTGGCCCGCGGACCGGGAAGTTGGTGTCCTGGTAGTCGTCGTAGATCTTCTCCCCCTCCTTGGGCTGGTCGTAGAGCACCTTGCCCTTGCTGTTCTTGGGATGCGCCATCTCAAAGACCTGGATGTGCGTCTTGGCGACCCCTTCGAGCAGCCCGGGGCTGGACGGGCTCGCGACCTGGAACGATTCGACCTCGAGAAAGATCGCCATGTCGGCCTCGAACGCCTTGGCGGCCTCGGATGGGTCGGACCAGCTCGGATGGCCCTCGATCCATTCCCAGACCTTGTCGGGGTTGACAACGTCGATCCTCTTGACGTTCTTGCGCAGGCTTGTGACGAGCGCGCGGGCGAGCTCGCGGTCGATGGCCTGGAAATCGCCCTGCGTGCCGGTGACGGCGTGGGCGAGCACGACGACCCGCTTGCCCTTGAGCGACGGCCCCGGCGGGGGGATCGTCGGCTCGAAGGGCTGAAGGAAATAGAGCAGGGTCCGGGGATCACAGCCGGCCGTCGCCAGCAGCCCAACGGCGGCGATCACGATCAAGGCGGCGGCGCGTCGCGTCCTTGCGGGCGGCCGAGGGGTCATCTTCTACGCCCTCCCGAGAATCAGGCGAAGGGTCCAGGACACCAGGCTCAGCGCCACGGTGGCCACCACCAGGCCGATCAGGGGCCGGTCGAGCGACCGGAACCCGGGCGGCCGTCCCCGCGCCGCCCCCGCGAGCAGCCAAGGGATCAGCGCGACACACGTCAGGGCCAGCACGCTTCCGGCGGGATTGGCCCGCCACGAGCGATCGAACCGGCCCCGAGCGAACCAGGCGAATGACGTCGTCATCCCGCAAGTCGGGCAGGGATGACCCGTCACCAAGGCGAACGCGCAGGGGGCCAGCCCGAGTTGCGTGTGCGTCCCGAAGCCCCGGGGGTCCGGCTCGAGCTGGCGGGCCACACCCAGGACTCCGACCAACCCCAGCGCCGCCAGGACCAGGGCGCGGCGGGTCGGCCATCCCAACGTCCTCTCGAATTCCTGACGCGAAGTCATGATGTGGCGATCATCAATCGAGGTGATCCCGGGACGGGTGGCGACACCTTACCCCGACACCCCGGACAAGACAAGGCCAGGCCACTCAGACTCCAAGTCCACTGCCCGAATGATCAACATCAGCGAGGGCGGTGCCCTGCTCGATGTCGAGAGCGCGCCGCCGCTGCATCAGGCCGACTGGTGCCGCCTGAAGGGGCCTGCGCCGACCGATTGGATCAAGGCGAGGGTCGTCCGGCATGGCGGATTCCGGCAGGTTACCCCTGGCGTTCCTGTCCTCGTGGCCGTTCGACTTCACCCTGGCGGCCACCCAGGGCATCAACTTCGACGCCCTCTATCACGACGCGGGATGGCGGTGAGGAGGAGTGTCAGATACCCACCCCTCAAGGGTGTGGGCTTGCCAGTAGTCTCCGATGGCTTACGAGGTCCATCTTCCACGACTCCGACACGAGGCCGTCTGACGCGACATCCCTGCCTTTCGGCCCGGTCACAAGCGTCTCGACTGAGAGCTGTTGCTCCCGAGGGGAGTGCCTTGAGAGACTCGTGCTTTCGTAGAGGCCACGCTTTTCCGGAAGGGCCATTCCCCTTCCAACCCGGCATCCTCGTTGCCCAGCGTAGTTCCGATGACTCAACGGGACAGCGTTGTACAAGGATCTCGCCGAGGTCTCACGCGATTCCTCCCACCCCTGAAGGGGGTGGGCTTCCTCGCTAGTTTTTTGTGACCTCGGCGCACTGCGACCGGGAGGGTCACCGAGGTCGAGCCGCCGATCAGAGCTGCTCGACCCAAGCCTCGGCTTCACGCATGGCCGCCTGCATCCGGCGTTCGACTTCCAGGCGGCATGCCTCGATCGTGTCGCGGTCGGCGTCGGGGGGGACGCTCACGGCCTCGGGCACGACGCAGGCCGCGGCGCGGAACGGCCGGGGCACGGCGAAGCGGTCCCAGCTCCTGGCCCGCCTGGGGCCTCGGAACGCCATCCCCGCGCCGACGATCGGCAGCCCGGTCCGGCTCGACAGGTAGGCCAGGCCCTGGTGGACGTGCCGCCGAGGCCCCTTGGGGCCGTCGGGGGTGACGCACAGGTGGCCCCGATCGACCCGCTGCGCCATCTCGCGCAACGCCCTGGCCCCGCCCCGGGTCGTCGAGCCCCGGACGACCCCGAAGCCCAGCCTCCGGACGACCTGCGTGATCAGTTCGCCGTCGCGGTGGTCGCTGATCAGGATTTGCATCTCGGGCCAGGCCCAGAAATACGCCGGGAAGAGCATCACCTCGTGGAAGAAGGCGTAAATGTAGCGTCGCCCGGTCCGCCGCGCCACTTCGGGGTTGACCATCGGGTCGGCGTATCGGAAGTGGAACCGGCACGTCCCCACGAGGCAACGGACCATCCACGCCCCCGTGACGCCGACGGCGCGGACCAAGAGCGGGTGCTGGATCTTCATGGCCCCTCCCTGGCCTGTCCCGGTGCCGGCCCGTCAGCCCGTCCCCTCGGGTCGGGCCGCCTCCCGGTTCATCGCATGGGGCGATCTTATACATCCGGCCGCGATCCGCTTCCAGCGCGAAAGCGCGGTCCACTTCGCACGCGCGACCGGCAAGTGATCTAGCCAGACGGACCCGCTTCGGGTACCTTCACGGATAGTCACTGCACTACAGTCGCGGCGGAAGTCTGCGCCCGTACTGTCATCCCGCCCGGCGCGAGGGCCGGGCTGGAGAGGAATTCAGACGGCTCCGCACGCAATCCCGGGGGCAACACGCACCGCCATGATGATCAAGGCCACCGACATCCGCCGAGGGATGGTGATCACGATCGAAGGGACCAACTACGTTGTGGTCGATTTTGCCCACCACACCCCCGGCAACCTCCGCGCCAAAGTCCAGACCAAGCTCCGCAACATGAACACCGGCACCCTCATCGACAAGCGGCTCCGCTCCGTCGATGAAGTCGAGGTGCCCTATGTCGAGACCAAGGAGTACGAGTACCTCTACTCCTCGGGCGACGAGCACGTCTTCATGGACACCGAGACCTTCGACCAGCTCAGCTTCCCCCCCGAGGTCCTGGGCACGGCGATGCAGTACATCCTGCCGAATCACAAGGTCCAGGTGATGTTCGTCGACAACAAGCCGGTCTCGGTCGACGTCCCCGCCTCGATCGACCTCACCGTGGTCGACACCCCTCCCTCGATCAAGGGGGCGACCGCGACCAACCAGTACAAGGAAGCGACCTTGGAGAACGGCCTGAAGGTCCAGGTCCCCCCATTCATCGGCCCCGGAGAGAAGGTCCGGATCGATACCCGAACGGGCGAATATATCGAGCGGGTCAAATAATACGACGCATTCCAGAGATTTTGTGTTCTCTGTCCGATGTGAAACTTCGGATTTCGAAATCAGGAACATTTCGGATCGGCTCTTCCTGGGTTTCGGGGACCTAATATTCACCCTATGTCCGTCATAAATCTTTGAAATTGAAAAGGTTAAGCTGGAGGGCAAGGTTACTCGCTTCCTCCGCCACGAATCCGTGTCTATTGATAACTTAAGATAAATAGCGAGAGCACACGGATTATAGATTTCAGATTTGAAATTTCAAATCTGAAATGTGAAATTTCAAATCTGAAATTTCAAAACGACAGACCAGGTGCGCGAAATCCCTCGAACCAGGACAAGTCGCGTACTCTGGCGGTTGCGACCACCCCACCTGCCCTCGCCCCTCGGCTTCCGAGGGGATCCAGGGCACCGCGTTCGGGAGGATCGTCGTGGAGTGGTATGAAGACGAGGTCCGGTCCATGGAGCGGACGCGCGATGCCGCCCCTCCACCGCCTGGCTCCGTCGCCTTCTACGGCGGCTCCTCGATCCGGCTTTGGAGCACCCTCGCCGCCGACTTCTTGGGCGTCGACGTCATGAACATCGGCTTCGGCGGAGCGACCCTGGAGTCCTGCGTCTACTTCTTTGACCGCCTGGTAGCCCCGACGCGGCCGCGCTCGCTCGTCGTCTATGCCGGCGACAACGACCTGGGGGATGGACGGTCGCCCGAGGACGTGCTCGCGTCGTTCCGAGCCCTGCTGCGGAAGGTCCCGGGGCGCGTCGGCCCGATCCCCTTCACCTTCCTCTCGATCAAGCCGAGCCCGGCGCGGTGGTACCTCGATGAGCGGATCCGCCGCGCCAACACGATGGTCCGCGCCGAGCTCGACGGCCGGTCGTGGTGCCATTATCTCGACCTCTATCCGAAGATGATCGACGGCGACGGCCGGCCCCGGCCCGAGCTCTACGTGGAGGATGGGCTCCATCTCAGCCCCACGGGCTATCGCCTCTGGGCCGAAATCCTCTCCTCGCACTCCGCCACGATTTATTAACACGCCCTTCAACAGTGCTTCGAGGGGGAATGCTAGCCTCTCCTCTCGGAGGCCGGTCCCGATCGACGTCCGTCCCCCTCGCGACGAACGTGCCCGGGGACCGTTGCCCTCACGCCAGGCCCTTTCCTCGTCGAGAAGGGATTCGGGTCGCGCTCCGGGTGCGAACGTCGTCCATGAACCGGGAATACCATAAGTGGTTCAGCCCGAACCTCGGGCGCGACATGGAGCTGCTCGT
>JAFANO010000612.1 GCA_019232645.1 Planctomycetaceae bacterium
CGTCTCCCGTTGCGACGCCCCTGGCCTCGTCGGAGACCCTGATCCCCCAGCGGTCCGCGCCCACGTCCTCGACGCTGTCTCCCGAGCTGCAGCGCGAAGTCGATCGGATCGCGCAGCGGGATGAAGAGAACATGCGTCGCAATGGGCCCCCGGGCCGCACGGCCCCGCCCGGAGGCACTGCGGGCGGGGCGGCGACGGCCCCGACCCCCTCGACCCGGCTCGAAATCGCCCGGGCGCCAAGCCCGACCGAGGCCCGGCCGATCCGGCCGATCCCGGTCCCCGAGGAGTTCGTCCCCCTGGGACCCCGCAACTGGGAGCCGAACCGGAAGTACTGGGCGGCGGCGGCCACCTGCCACGCGCCCCTCTACTTCCAGGACGCCGCGCTGGAGCGTTACGGCCATACCACCGAGCAGTTCTTCGGGCCGATCGGCCGGTGCCTGACCTATCCGATCGACGACCCGACGCAGTCGAACCAGCGGAACCAGCTTGCGCAGCCGTTCTTCTCGGCCGGCCTGTTCGTGTTGCAGATCGCACTCTGGCCCTACAACCTCGTCGTGGACCCGCCGTGGGAGGCCGAGTATGACCTCGGCTATTACCGCCCCGGCGATCGCACCCCGACCGACGTGTATTACCTCCCCCTGTTCGGCGTCGGGCCCCCGCTCCGAGGCAAGAGCTACTGAGCCGGCCCCGGCAGGACCTCCGAAGCCGGCGAACGACACCCTCGGGCCAGCCGCCCGGGGGTGTTCGCGTTCAGCGGCAGGGCCGCTCATCCCGAATCGCCCCGACAGGTGATCTTCGAAGGGTCCGTTATGTAGACTGAAGTCTTGGTGATGTCGAAGGTTCGATCTGTACAGCGGACCCCGCAAGGGCCTGCGATCCGGGCGATTACGGATCAGACCCCGAGCATCCGTTCGAGGGCAGCCAGGACGTCGGCGATCGTCTCGAAGCCCGGCAGCAGGCTGGTGCGCTGCTCGTCGCGGAGCCAGCCGAGCACCTTCTTCTCGGCCGAGATGACGGTCGAGTGGTTCCGGCCGCCGAAGTGGCGGCCGATCTCGCTGTAGGCGGCGCCGGTGTGCTTGCGGATCAGGTACATCGCCAGCATCCGGGGATAGGTCAGGGCCCTGGCCCGGCTGACCGACTTCAGGGCGTCGGGCTCGACTTCGAAGAGCTGGCAGACGATGCGCTCGACGTCGCGCAGGGCGACGGCCTGCGCCGTGTGCCGGATCGTGTCGCGCAGGGCAGTCCGGGCCAGCGCCATGTCGATCCGCTTACCGGTCAGCAGGGCGTGCGCGATCAGGCTGTGCAGGGCCCCCTCCAGCTCGCGGACGCTGGCGCGGAGGTGCTCGGCGATGTAGTCGAGGATCGCCTCGGGGACGTCGACCCCGCGCGCGGCGGCCTTGGCCTTGAGGATCGCGCGTCGGGTCGCCAGGTCGGGCGTGTCGAGCTTGACGACCATCCCGCCCAGGAACCGGGTCGCCAGCTCGTCGGTCAGCCGGGCGATCCGCTTGGGGTGCTGGTCGGCCGCCAGGACGATCGGCGCGCCGTCGGCGATCAGGGCGTTGAACGTGTGCAGGAACTCGTCCTGGGTGGCGCGCTTGGCGGCCAGGAAGTGGACGTCGTCGAGGATCAGCGCCTCGGCCCCCCGGTAGCGCGACCGGAATGAGGCCAGCGTGCCGGTGCGCATCGCGTCGAGGAAGCTGTTGGTGAACACCTCGGCGGTCGCCTGGATCAGCCTCAGGCCCGGGTGCCTGGCCCGAAGCGCACGGCCGATCCCCTCGAGCAGGTGCGTCTTGCCCAGCCCGACCCCGGCGTGGACGACCAGCGGGTTGAACGCCGAGCCCGACGACTGGACCATCTCCACCGCCGCGGCGTGCGCCAGGCGGTTGCACGGGCCGGTCACGAAGTCGTCCAGCCTCCGCGGTGGCCGCGACTGGTTCCGGGGGCGCTCGGGCGGGGACGCCGGGGGCCGGGGCGCGGGGGACATCGGGATCGTGACCGTCGGCCGGCGCCGCTCGTCGGGCGGGCCCGGCTCGATCACGCCCCCGACCTTCGGCTCGGCCTCGTCGAAGACCCGGAAGGTCAGCCGCAGGGGACGCCCCGTGACCGCCTCGGCCGCCTCGATCAGGTTGCTCGCGAAGTGGCCCTGGATCCACTCGCGGAAGAAGGCGTTGGGCACCCCGACCTCCAGCGCGTCGCCCGAGACGCCGAGCTGCACCCCCTCACCGAACCAGAGCCCAAATCTGGCCTCCCCGAGCCGTTCGGCGACCGCCTCCCGCAACCGAGTCTCCGTGCCTCCCTGGTGTGCCACCGCCATGTCCCGACACCCCCCGTCGCCCCAGTTGTCGTCCGTGGCTGGGGAGGAATCGTCACGGGATCCGTCGACCCGAGGCGCGAGCGACCCGGCGCGGTCGAGCAAGAGATGGATTCCGCCAGCCAGTAGGATATGCCCTCTGGCCGTCGTCTTGTCAAAAGGCCGGGGACGCATGCGTGCAGAAATTGGTGAGGCGGGAAGGATTGATCGGGCGCGGACTTGCGAGACGGGTCCGGCGGACGGAGGATGGGATTGAGGGATGGAAGGTCCGGGATTCCATCCCCCATGCCGTCGTCATCCCGGCCCCCTCTCGGAGAGAGACGGAAAAATTCGACCCCCTCTCCCTCCGCGAGAGGGCTGGGGTGAGTAGGCATCGGGGTGATGGGGGGCTTCGTGTCAGGGCCTCTCATACGGGACCCAGGGATTTTGTGCACCGATCTGCTGATTTGAAATTGGAAATCTCAAATGGGAGATCCGGACAAAATGCACAAAATATCCGGAATGCGTATCAATCGAGCCCGCACATCCCCGAGCCGCAATGGCCCTGACCGCAGCCGAAGGAGGGGTCCCCGCCCTCGCAGACCGGCAGCGAGGAACCCCGGCCATGGCCCGACTGCGCGGCGGCGGGGACGCTGAACTGCTTGACCAGGTCGATCCCGCCGCACTTCGGGCAATGCGCGGTGTCGCCGTTGCCCCGGATCAGGGTTTCGAAGTGATGGTCGCACGGCTCGCAGCGATACTCGTAAATTGGCATGCGTGACGCACTCCGCGAGGGTCGAGAGGCGGCGCCCGTCGCGGCCACGACCGGCGGGGACGCCCTGGATTTCGATTCATTGTGGAAGCCGGGCCCGGCGCCTGTCAACGCCGGAATGGGCCGGCGAAACTCGCGGGATGCTCGGGGTTTGGGAGGATTGCCATGAAGGTTCGACCGTTGTCGCGTGACGAGGTCCGGGGCATCGACGCCCGGGCGGCCGAGGGCCTGGGCCTGCCCACCCTGGTCCTGATGGAGAATGCCGGCCGGGGCGCGGCCGAGTGGCTCAGGAGGCTCGGCGTGGGCGGCTCGACCCGCGTCCTGATCGCCTGCGGGCCGGGCAACAACGGCGGCGACGGCGGCGTGGTCGCGCGCCACCTCGACGCCTGGGAGGTCCCCGTCCGCGTCGTCTGGTTCGCCGAGGCCGACCGCCTCCGGGGCGACGCGGCCACCCAGCGCGACATCCTGGCCCGGTCGGGGATCGACCAGTCGTACTGGGAGCCCGGCGGCCCCGGCGAGGACGAGGCCGGCCGGCTCGACGCGCTGCTGTCGGGGGCCGACTGGGTGGTCGACGGCCTGCTGGGCACGGGCCTGATGCGGGACGTCGAGGGGACCTTGCGTGCGGCGATCGAGGCGATGAATCGCTCGGGCAAGCCGATTGTGGCGCTCGACCTCCCCTCGGGCCTCGACGCCGACACCGGCCGGCCGCTCGGCGCGGCCGTCCGGGCCCGCGCCACCGCCACCTTCGTCGCCCCCAAGCTCGGCTTCGCCGCCCCCGGCGCCGGCGACTTTACCGGCGAGGTCGCCGTCTTCGACATCGGCGTCCCCCGCTGCCTCCTCGAGCCGTTCCGGGGCCCGTGATCCTTCCCGCGCGCATCCAGGAGGACGAGAGTGGCTCGATCCCGATGAGTTGCATCGCAAGGAGAACGGATTCAATAATTATAAATGAATTATCTATTATTCAATCAGCATCTTCAGCGGCGACCTGCGGCCACTCCTGACCGCGCCACCGCTACGACGAAACTCTCGTGCGAGGGGCCTCTTTACGGGTCCCAGGGATTCTGTGCACCGGTCTGCGGATTTGAAATTGGAGATCTCAAATGTGAGATCCGGACAAAGGGCACAAAAGATCAGGAATGCGTACTCACGGTTTCGGCGCGGCCCGGACCTGCTTCTCCAGTTCCTGCACGCGATGCTCGAGGCGGTCGAGGCGCTCGACCGCCTCGCGGGAGAGGGCAAGGGCCGCGCGGGCGTCGTCGCCCTTGGGGGCGGGATTCGAGGGCGCGGGGGAGATCGGGGGGCGGCTGCCGGTCCGCAGCGCCAGGTGCTCGCGGCTCGTGCCCCGGAAATAGTCGAGGGTCACCTCGGCCTCGGCGGGGATCCGGTCGAGGCGGTCGGTCAGGTCGCCGGGCAGGTGGATCGCGTGGCCGTCGAGCGCGACGACGCGGTCGCCCGGCCGGAGGCCCGCGCGGGCGGCGGGGGTGTCGGGCACGACGGTGTCGAGGACGGCCCCCGGCGGGTTGTCCTTGCCCTTGCCGAGCGCATCGAGCCGGACGCCCAGGTACGCGCGATCGACCCGATGCCGGTCGCGGAGCTGGTCGGCGACCCAGAAGGCGTCGCGCGCGGGGATGACGAAGCCGAGGTCGTGGTCGGTGGGGCGGCCGCCCTCGGGCGTGTTCAGGCCGCCCCGGACCAGGCCGAGCCATTCGCCCCGGAGGTTGGTCACCGAGGCGCCGCTATCGCCGGGGTGCAGCGCCGCGTCGATCTGGATCAGGCCGCCGAGCGGCCGGGGGCCGATCTCCAGCCGGCGGTCGAGGCCCGCGACCTGGCCCCGGCTGACCGAGTGGCCCAGGCCGTACGGGTTGCCGACGATCAGCACCTGGCTGCCCAGCCGGGGGGACCGCGACGCCGGCCGGACCGGCTCGGCGACCTTGGGGTCGACCCGCAGCAGGGTCAGGCCAGTCTCCGCGTCGGCGGCCACCCATCGCGCCCGATGGCGACGGCCCGATGCGTCGCGCGCCACGATCGGCGCCTCGGCCGGCGGCGGGTCGATCCGGACCGAGAGCACTTCCCCCCGATCGTTGAGCACCACGCCGGTCGCCACCCGCCGCGCCCCCGAGGGCGCGTCGGCCGCCACGTACTCCAGAGCGACCGCCGATTCCCGGGCCCGCGCAATCGACCGGTCCACCCGGCGCTCGAGCGCCTCCAACAGCGCCGAGTCCTCTTCCTCATCCCTCGGATCGATGCCGGAAGCCGCCGGCGTCGGCGGCCCGCACGACGGCATCGCCGCCAGGAGGCTGCTTAAGAGGAGAAACGCCAGGAAATGAAGCATCACCGGGGTCATTCAAGGGTTGGATCGGTCAGATACCCACCCCTGAAGGGCGTGGGCTTGCCAGTAGTCTCTGATGGCTTCCGAGGTCCATCTTCCACGACTCCGACAAGAGGCCGTCTGACGCGACATCCCTGCCTTTCGGCCCGGTCGCAAGCGTCTCTCACTTGGAGCTGGGGCTCCCGAGGGAGTGCCTTGAGAAAATCGTGCTTTCGTGTAGGCCACGCTTTTCCAGGAGGGCCTTCCCCTTCCAACCCGGCATCCGATCTGCCAAGCGTGGTTCCGACGACCCGATAGGATAGCAAAATACGAGGGATCTCGCCAAGGTCTCACGCGATTCCTCCCACCGCTAAAGAGGAAATTGCATATAGAGAGCAAGTCTTTTTCTTGAAAGGAGT
>JAFANO010000763.1 GCA_019232645.1 Planctomycetaceae bacterium
CGCCCACCCGCTCGATCCGGTTGCCCCGGATGAGGACGGCGCCATCGTGGAGCGGGCTCTCCTTGACGAAGATGCTTTCGAGGATCGGTGTGCTCAGGTGCCCGCCCAGGAAGACGCCTTCCCGCAGGTGTTCGTCCAGGGCGTCGCGGTTCTGGAAGACAAGGAGGGCGCCGGTCCGGGTGTCGGCCAGATGGAAGGCCGCCACGACCGCCGCGTGCGGCCTGATCCCCTGGGCGTGCTCGGGGGGCCGGCCCAGGAGGAGACGGATCGGGCTGGTCTGGACCAACACGTCGCGGATCTCGTTGCGGAAGACCACGACGATGACCAGCACGGCCACCGTGCCGAGGGCTTCGAGGAACCGGCTGGTCAGGACGAGTCCGGTGGCCCACGCGGCGGCGTGCAGGAGCCAGAGGACGAGCAGGCCCACCAGGACGCGAAGCGTCGTCGTGCCGCGGAACAGGAGCAAGAGCCGATGGGCGAGGAAGGAGAGGACCAGGAGGTCAATCACCTCCGGCCATCTTGGATCAGGGAGATCTCCCATTGAATCATCTCCCAGAGACACCTGGATCCCGCGCGGGGGGGCCTCTCGAGTGATCCGTGGCCTCTGCCTACGCGTCGGACCCGCCCGAGGGGAGGCTTGAGGGAGCGCGACGATCGGACTCGTTCATGGTCCGATCATACCACCTCGAAAACACCTGCTCGGCGCTTTGTCCCCGGCTCATCTTGTAGCCGGGCTGGGAGATGGGGGTGCTGGAACTGGGGGAAAGGTCCAATCCTTAGCCGATTGCTCAGGCCAAGAGACCCGCGAGGCAAGGCCCGACCAGCCCCTGCGCTGAAGTTGGGCCAACGATTCCTCGATGGCCGGACCTTTGCTCCGCGGGTCACCTGGCATGGTCTCATACGCATTCCGGATCTTTTGTGCCCTTTGTCCGGATCTCACAGTTGAGATTTCAAATTTCAAATTTGAGATTTTAAATTTCAAATTTGAGATTTTAAATTTCAAATCAGCCGACCGGTGCACAAAATCCCTGGGACCCGTATTATCCTCATCCCTGGGCCCAAGTTGTCTGGACACCACGAAAACGCCGCGACCGGCCGAGGGGTACCCGACCGATCGCGGCGCGAGGGTTCATCGTAAGACGAGCCGCTCAAAGAACGGCGATCCACCTGCGACGACGCCGAGAGTAACCCAGCGTCGTCAAGAATTGCTCCGGCTGGTCCGGACAGGCAACGTCATATGGGATCACTCCAGGTCGCTCGCGAAGGTATCCCGAACGGCCGGATTGGACGTGCCGGGCGAAGTCCTGGAGAGCGACATCAGTTGGAGCATGCAAAGCGCCGGCAGTAGGAAAGGGAGGCTGAACATCGTGGGCATCGCGGGTGTCCTCCTCTTCTCGGTCCTCCTCGTCTATAGTCTCAGCGGTGAGGCACCTCTCTGAGGAGTCTCGCCGTGAGGGCCACCATGGCCCAACCCCATCGACCCGCCAGGAGGCGAAGGTTGACTACACCTCAATCATAAAGCAACTCGGCTGCCGACTTCAAGTTAAATTTTTATTTATAATGCCGCTTAATTCTATCCGAAAGTTGTTAAACAGGAATGACTTGCATCCCGCGGGTCAAAATGGCTGGTTTTCTTTAAACCTTTGAGAGATCTCAAGTTAAGAAATCGACCGAGAAATTTCAGAAGAATAGGGATTCCACCGGAGAAATCGTTTTTCAACGGCATGATACATGATTGTAGAATGTCGGTCTTAAGGAGGTGCACGAAAGGCGCGATCGTGCGCGGTTTTACCGACGGGTTACATCTTGAAATCAACGTGACATGAGCCAGTCGGGAGTCGCTCCCATATCGTCCGCTCAGGCCAGCACGCCCGCCTCGACGGCGCATTCCACCTGGTCCGTCTCGCGCAGGTAGTCGACGAGCTGGCGGGTGAGCGTCCCCTCGTTGTCCATGCGCGGGACTTTGTTCTGCCCGCCGAGCTTGCCCCGCGACCGCATCCAGGCGTTGAAGGCCCCGGACCCGGCCACGACCAGAGCGGGTCGGGGCAGGCCGACGCCCTCGGCGCGGTGCGCCTGGTAGTCGGCGTTGCGGCGGCAGAGGTCGGCGTCAAGGGCGTCGCGGAAGGCCAGCAGGTCGTCGGGCGGCTTCAGGAACTCGACGACGTAGCAGTGATGACCCAGCGCCCCCGAGAAGACAGGGCCGACGTGCCAGTCGCGGACCGAGGCCCCGGTGGCCGCCGACGCGGCGGCGATCGCCCCCTCGACCTCCTCGTTGATCAGGTGCTCGCCGAAGGCCGACAGCGAATACTTGGTCCGCCCGGTGAACGTCAGGAGCGGCGGCGACAGCGATTCGAAGCGGACCGTGTCGCCGATGACGTGCGCCCACAGCCCCGCGCAGGTCGAGACGACGATCGCGTAGTTCAGACCGGTCTGGGCCGTGCCGAGCCAGTGCCGTGTCGGGTTTTCGGAGCCGACTTCCTCGACCGGGATGAACTCGAAGAAGATACCGTGATCGAGCAAGAGCCGGAGCAGGCCGGTCGCGGGATCACCGAACG
>JAFANO010000137.1 GCA_019232645.1 Planctomycetaceae bacterium
GCGGACGAACTCCTCGCCGTCGAGGGCCAGTTGCGCGGGCAGGATCTGCTCGGGGAGGCCGCGCGTCGCCACGTCGGCGTAGCCGCCGGTCGGCAGCTCGCCGAGGGCGAGCCGGCGCGGTGGCAGCGCCAGGGCACCTTCCAGTTGCGCGACCAGCGACGCGGCGACGGCGAGCCTCGGCCGCCGCCCCAGAACCGCCAGGGTCCCGGCGAGCGTCCGGGGGACGACGTCGGCGACGTGCTCGCCGGCCTCGCCGATCGGCGGCCGGCCGCGGCGGAGCCAGTGCCGCAGCTCCGCGGGGGAGAGCTCGTCCAGCGCCCCCAGCACCCGCTCCTGGAATTCGGCCGGCGACATCGGCGGGTCCTCCCCGTCCGCCAGACGCTTGCCGTCGAAGGAGAGGCCGAGCGGGTCCGACGGGGGCTGTCGCAGGGTCCGGCAGACCTCGGCGACGTCGGGCGGGTCGGCGACGCGCGGGACCGATCGGCAGAGCCAGGAGCAAAACGCCCCCGCGTTCCGCAACGGACGCCCCTCCTCCCGGAAGGTGCGGGCGAGGCGCTCCGCCCCGACCGCGAGCGTCGCGCCGGGGTCCCTGATCCCGAGGCCCAGCAGGTGCAGCAGGTGCAGGATATGGCCGAAGTGGATCGGCCGCACCCCGCTCGCGTGGAACCCCTCGAGGAACAGGGCGATCTCGGCCGACATCGCGAAGGTCAGGCCGATCGCCGGGTCGGCCGCTTCATACGCGATCGCCTCCATGTTGGAGGTCCAGCCCAGGCCCCCGAGCCGGCCGCTAGAGTCCCGGGGGATCTTGAGATACTCCCGGGGTCGTTTCATGTCGGGCGTCCCTCCAGTGCGAGCCTGAGGCCGGCCCGCGTCACCCGCCGAAACGCCTCGCGAGGCACGACCTCGACCCCATCGGCCTCCAGCACGAGGAGCGCGTCCTCGGCGACCCGCAAGGACCGGCGGAGGGCCGGCTCTGGCAGGTCCGGGTCGGCCCGGAAGCCCAGCGGCACGAGCACCCCGTCCCCCCAGAAGCGGACGCCCCCCGCGATGACCGGGAGGCCTCGGCCGAGCAGCATCACCTCGTCCCCCGCCCGGGCCGCCGCCGCCGCCGACAGCTCCGCGGTGGTGGCCGTCTCGGCCCAGCGCCGCAGCCCCGAGAGCGGGCAACGCAGGGCGGTCGCGGGCCGGGCGCGATCGTCCCGGGCGAGGGCCAGCCGGACCGGCGCCGGCGCGACCTCGCCCGGCGGCGAGGGCCGGACCGGCATCGGCGTGATCGCGCGACACAGCGGGACCGCCCCGGACTCGATCGCCTCGGGCACCTCGAACGTCGGCAGGTGACATCCGGGCCGATACCAGAGCCCCTCGCGCCTCGCGAAGAGGTCCACCCCCGATACCGGGAGCAGCCGGCGCAAGACCGCCTCGGACCCCGCCTCCCAGCGGACCCAGGGGCGGCCGTCGACCCATGCCACCCGGATGTCGGGCTCGCGGCGGAGGTCGGCCAGCGCCGACAACGCCGACGGGGGGAGACTGGCACAGCAGACGTGTTCCAGCGCCGGGGACATTGATGAACCAGGACCTCTCGCGAGTCGGGCTGCTTCGCGGCCGCCACCCGACGTCCCTCGTCATGGGTGACAATCGGCGGGGGTCGCCGCGATCCGCCCCCGCCCCCATCCCGAATGCCGACCTACCCCAGTCGCTCCAGCAGCTTGGCCGTACGCCCCAGCAAGTGGCCGCGCGTCGCGTCATCGGGGAGCCAGGCGGCGCGGTCGGCCAGGTCGGCGACCCGCTCCCGGAGCCGGGCCGCGGCGGTCAGGCTGAGGGGGCCGTCCTGAAGCTCGGCGCCGACGGCGTCGAGCTGACGCGCCAGCTCCTCGCCATCGACCCGCTCGGGGACGGCCGCCAGCGGGTGCGCCGTCGGGTCGCCCGCCTGCGGCTCGAGCACCGCGGCGACGAGCGACGCCAGCGGGCCGATCTGCTCCTCGCGGTCCCAGACGTAGCGGAGGACCCAGAGGTCCGAGGCCGTCGCCGCCTGCCGGCCGCAGAGCACGGCCGAGGCCGCCACCAGCTTCATCACCTTGACCGCGCGGCGATCCGACAGCGCGATCCCGAGGTCCCGCACCTTGAACACGACCTCGGCGTAGCGCTCGGCGATCCCGGAGAGGTCCACCCGGTAGACCTGACGCGCCAGCTCGCGGAGGTCGGCGGCCGAGACCGACGACTCGGGAGGCTCGGCGCTTTCCAGCGCCCAGCCCGCCGTCAGCAGCCGGGGCATCGCCTCGCGCCGGAGGTTGTCCACGTGGCAGCGGAGCAAGAAGCGATCGAACAGGGCGCGCAGCGCGTCGTCCTCGGGCAGGTGGTTCGACGCCGAGAAGAGCGAGAGCATCGGCAGGTGATGGACCTCGGCGCCTCGGCGGTAGACCCGCTCGTTGAGCACCGACAGCAGGTTGTTCAGGATCGCGCTGTTGGCGTTGAACAGCTCGTCGAGGAAGACGAACTCCGCCTCGGGGAGCATCCCGGTCGTGACCGTGGCGACGGTCCCTTCGCGGAGCCGGACCAGGTCGATCGGGCCGAAGACCTCGTTGGGCTCGGAGAACCGGGTGAGCAGGTACTCGAAGTACCGGCCCCGCACGGCCGTCGCGAACTGGCGGATCAGGGCCGATTTGGCGGTCCCCGGGGGCCCGTGGAGGAACAGGTGCTCGCCCGCGACGACCGCCAGGGCGATCAGGTCCACGACCTCGTCCCGGCCGACGAACCGCCGTTTCAAGACATCGACCACCTCGCGGCGCAGCGCGGCGACCGCCTCCATCACCATGATGCCCACCTCCTCGCGACGCCCTCGGCCGGGCGTTCGCGGTCCTGGTCCCGGCCCCGTCCCCGGCGGACCAGCTCGACGTACTCGAGCGCCCGACCCTCGGGCCGCCAGCCCGGCCTGTCGTGGCTCGCCAGCCGCTCGGCGTAGAGCAGCATCAGCCCCTCGTGCCCGCCCAGGTCCGGCGGCACCGGCGGGCCGTCCTCCAGGTCGGAGAGCACGCCCGAGAGCGGCCACTGCCTCAGGACGTCCGCCAGGAGCGCGACCAGCGGGTCGGCCGGGTCGAACGCGCGGGCGCGGCGATGGACCTGGGGCAGGTACCGGAAGACCAGGTCGGCCGACAGGTGGTGCGATGCTCGCGTCGGGGGCTGCGATATCGCCAGCCGGCGTCCCAGCCCCTCCACCCGCTCCTCGTGGCTGACCAGGGCCCAGCAGGCCTCCCGGACGAGCGCGCCCGCCTCGAAGGCGACCCGCGCGTCGAAGTCGATCAACGGGCCGGCGACCTCCAGCCGGTACGAGGCGAAGGCCCTCTCCAGGAGCACGCCGACTCGGCCGGGGGCGAAGGCCTCCGGCGCAGGACGCTCCCGGAAGACGACTCGCCCCTGGTGCAGGAGCCGTGAAAGGAACTCTTCGAGTGAACTCATGATACTCCGACGTGCTGGCTGGCGGCCCGCGAACCTCGAGCCGCTCGCTCCCTCACGGTCACCAGCCGAGCACGCGAAGCGATCGACAACGCGATGGCCAGGGCCTGGCCCGAGCAACTCTCCCATCGAGCATAACGGAAGAGGCCACGAGCGGGGATACCCCTTCATCGATGATGAGATGGACGATCGCCGCGCTCATTGAGCTTTTCGGGCCTTGCGTGCGGCGATGATGC
>JAFANO010000230.1 GCA_019232645.1 Planctomycetaceae bacterium
GGCGACAAGGCCACCGTCGCCAAGGAGGCCCAGGCCCTGCTGCGGCGGGTCATCACCGACCACCCGGGCACCCCGGGGGCTCTCCTGGCCGAACGCGAGCTGTAGGACTCGTTCGGCTTCAAGTGGGTCGAGACCTACGTCAAGCCGATCGAGAACTGTGACAACGCCGCCGAGGCCAAGAAGAACTGCCCAAGTTCTAAGCCCTCCACGTCTTGAGGACGAAGCGCGATGGAATTCCACGTCCCAGCCCCCGCCTCAAGTGATGACCTGTACGAGCTGGCGGACGAGACCCCTCCGCCCGCATCATCCCCCTCGACCGATCCCCAGGCCAGACCCGAGGCATCGAACCCCGAAGGGCCGACCATCGCTTCCTCGACGGGCAAGGACGGCAAGGCATCATTCCCCTCGACCGATCCCCAGGCCAGACCTGAGGCATCGAATCCCGAAGGGCCGACCATCGCCGCCTCGACGGGCAAGGACGACAAGGATGACAATGACGGTAAAGAGGCTAAAGAGGGCAAGACCGGCTCAACGGACAAGGTGATCACCGCCGCCGCGAGGAAGGCGCGGCGGCGCCGCCGCAAGCAGGCGCGCGACGCCTCATCATGGGGCGTCTCGGTGGTCGTGCACCTGGCCGTCCTGACGGTGCTGGGCCTGGCGACCTTCTCCCAGAAGGTCCAGAAGGCGGTGGCCAACATCAACTCGGCGCTGGTCTCCAGCCCCGGGGCGAGCGACGAGGTCCTGCACGTGCTCGAGACCCCGGGGGCCGAGCGGAGCACCGAGGCCGCGGGCAGCGCGGGCTCGCCGTCGGGGGGCGATTCGGGCGCCGGGGGCGGCGACGGCTCGCTCGCCGGGATCGGGACCGGGCCCCCCTCGGCCACCCCGCACGTCGCCGGGGTCGGCAAAGGGCTGGGCCAGGGGGACGGGCCGCCCGGCGTCAAGGTCGTCGCCAACGTCTCGGGGCTGAGCCTGCTCCCCTCGACCGGTCGGCTCGGCGTCGACCTCGGCGGCGGCGGCGGGATCGCCGGCGACGTCACCTTCGAAGCCGGCGAGGTCGGCACCGCGCTCGACCAGATCGCCCGCGAGATCCTCCGCCACCTCAGCCAGCACAAGCTGACCGTCGTCTGGCTCTTCGACGAGTCCGAGAGCATGAAGGACGACCAGCGCGCCATCAAGGAGAAGTTCGACCGGATCACCACCGAGCTGAAGCTCAACGTCGACCCCGGCAGGAAGCAGGCCGCGGCCCTGAACCACGCGATCGTCGGCTTCGGCCAGCACCTCCACTACGAGCTCAAGAAGCCGACGGCCGACATCGACCAGATCGGCCAGGCGATCGACCGGCTCAAGGTCGACGACTCGGGCGCCGAGAATACCCTGCACGCCATCCAGCAGGTCGTCGAGACCTACTCCCCGGTCATCGGCAAGGACCGCCGGCTCCTGATCGTGCTGGTGACCGACGAGTCGGGCGACGACGGCGACTTCGTCGAGGAGGCGCACCAGGCGGTCGTGTCGCTGAAGGTGCCGGTCTACGTCATCGGCCGCCAGGCGCTCTTCGGCTACGGGACCGCCCACCTGCGGTATGTCGACCCGGTGACCAAGGACGTCTACTGGCCGTCGATCCACCGGGGCCCCGAGTCGGCCGACGTCGAGACGCTCCAGTGGGACGGCCTGCACGGCCGCTACGACGAGCAGCCCTCCGGCTTCGCCCCGTACGAGCTGGCGCGGCTGGCCAAGGACACCGGCGGCATCTACTTCCTGCTGCCCAGCGAAGAGAACATGCGGGTCCGCCAGCGCGAGAAGCTCTACTCGATCAAGACGCTCAAGGAATACGTCCCCGACTACGAGGGCCGCATGGCCTACGCCGACCGCCGGGCCAGGTCGGAGTTCCGCCGGACCCTCCACGAGATCATCACGGCGACCCGGAGCTTCCCCTTCCGCGACCACTTCCCGGTCATCCCCGACCAGATGATCCCGGCCGCCAACGAGGCGGTCGCGGTGGCCACCGAGCGGCTCGACGCCCTGCTGGCCATCCAGAAGCGGCTCGAGGCGATCCAGAAGCTCCGCGACCGCGAGCCCGACAAGCGGTGGCAGGCGCACTACGACCTGATGCTGGCGCAGATCGTCGTCTACCAGGTCAAGGCGCTCGAGTATCGCGCCTGCCTGCAAGAGATGGTCAAGACCGTGCCCCGGCCGAGCCAGATGCCCACGCCCGACCTGATCGTCGGCTGGGACCTCCAGCATTCCCGCGAGCCGAAGGCGCCCAAGGAGCTGACCGCCAAGAAGTACGCCGAGGCCGAGAAGCTGATCAAGGAGGTCATCGCCCGCCATCCCAACACCCCCTGGGCCGACCTGGCGCAGGACGAGCTGGACCGCGGCTTCAGCGTCCGGCGCGGCGAGTGGACCCACAACCCGAAGTACGACGAGCGCGCCAAGCTTGTACCGAAGTATTGACGGCGACCGGCAGGAGGCTGTCGCCCCGGCGGCGGACCCGGGCGACGCTCCCCGACGCGATCCAGGAGCAGTCCCCCTCGGCCGCCTCGAACCGCCGGCGGTTGCGCCCGGGGGGCCGCGACCGCGACACCTCCTCCTGCGAGACAGTTCCCACGACTCTCATCCAAGCCGGGCGGGACAAACCTCTCGTCGAGGACATGTGATGGCTCATTTTTTTGGAAATAAGGTTAGGCATCAGCCCTTGAAGAGGCGAGGATCGGGGAGGCTGATCCGGGGAATCACCGATCCTGGGCCGTCCGATGGGCGGCAGGCGTGGCGCGTTGACGCCATGGCAATATCCTCAGGATCTTCGATGATTCGGAGAGCATGGGTAGATTGAAACTGGAGGGTTAAAATTATAGAATTTTTATTGAGAAGGGGGAGAGGGGCTGCCCGGCGCGCGGCCGGGCCAGGGACGGAGACGCGGACGGGAAGGAGAGGCGCGCCATGTTGCAAAAAGAGGAGGCGATGCATCTTTCGGACTGGGATGCCGAGCGGGTGACCCTCGGCCGGCATTTCATCCGGGACTTGGAGGGCCTCTGGGGCGGGGTCCTGAAGTTGGCGGCGGTGGTCGAGGATGCGCTCGATCGGAGCATGCGCGCCCTCTGCGACGGCCGGACCGACCTGGCCGATGAGGTCAGGAGCGAGGAACGCGACGTCGATCGCCTCGAGGTCCAGATCGAGCGCGAGTGCCTGAAGGTCCTGGCGCTGCATCAGCCGGTGGCCTCCGACCTCCGGCGGGTCGCCTCCGTGCTCAAGGTCAACGGCGAGCTCGAACGGATCAGCAACCTGGCGCGGAACATCGCCAAGCGGGTCAAGAAGCTGGCGGCCGACCCCCGCATGCTGACGATCCCGCGGGAGATGGAGTCCCTGGCGCTGGAGGTCCTCGACCAGTTCCGCGCCAGCCTCGATGCGCTGAGCCGATGTGACGCCGCGCTGGCCCGCACCGTCATCGCCGGCGACGGCCGCGTCGATCGCCATTTCCGCATCGTCCTGAGGGAGCTGAAGGACGAGATCCGCCGCGACCCCGACCGGCTCAACACCTGGCTCCGGCTGATCAACACCACGCGCAACCTCGAACGAATCGCCGACCACGCGACCAAGATCGCCGAGGCGGTCGTCTACATGAAAGAGGGGGACATCATCCGCCACCTCGGCGCCGAGGTGGCGTCTCGAGGCGGGACCGATCCTCGACCTCAGGCCTGAGATGGGCCCGGGGGGCGCGGCGGCCGGCGCTATCTGAGCAAGGCAAGGTGGACGGCACGGGTGTCGAAGGGGGTGAAGTCGACGGCCCGGTAGAGGCGATTGGCCGGGTGGTTGCGGACGTCGACGGCCAGCTCGAGCCGGGGCACGTGCGCGGCGGCCAGCTCCAGCGCGTGCGCCAGCACGGCGCGGCCCAGCCCCCGGCCGCGCGCCGCCGGGGTCAGGCCCAGATAGGCCACCTCCCAGGTGTCGCGGTCGAGCGCCTCGGACAGGAGCAGGATGGCCGCCGCCCCGGGCTCGCCCCGGACCCGGCCGAGCTGCCAGCGCGAGGCGACGAACCGGCCAGCGGCGCGGTGGCTGGCCAGGATGTCGTCGAGCGAGCGGATCCCCTCCAGCTCGGGCATGTCGAGGCTGTCGATGTACGTCGCCTGCAAGACGGCGCGGAACTCGGCCTCGACCCCGGCGCCGAAGCCGGTCCAGTCCAGCGCGGGCACGCCCGGCGCGACGTCCAGGGGCCGCTCCGTGCCCCGCTCCAGGTAGAGCAGCTCGGTGACGCGGGGCATCCCGCCGCCGGTCAGGTCCGCCGCGCCGTGCTTCGGGGCCGACTCGTCGAGCAGCGCCTGCGCGACCTTGAACCGCCGCGACCGCAGGTCGTCCAGCGCGGCGCGGACCAGCGCCACCGCCGTGGCGGCCCGCCGCCACGAGGGATCGACCTCGGGTGCCCAGACCGCCGCCGCGCTGCCGGCCAGCGGCTGCGTCAGCAACGCCCCCACGATCCGGTCGCGACGCCGCGCGATCCAGAGCCCCGACAGGTCGATCAGCCCTTGCGCGCTCTCCCGCAGCGCGTTGGCGATCAACTGGGGTCGCACCGCGTCGGGGACCCGGCGGTACAAAACCCCCAGCGCCGCCCCGCGTTCCCCCGACGGGCACGGCAGGATCTCGGGGGTCGATCCCGACATGATGAATCTGATCCCCACATCGGGGCCTTCTCAACCCCTCGCTCTCGCCCTCCCGGATCGTTCTGGATCCCGGGACGGGCCGGGACCGTGGCAGGTCCCCCGGGCGCGAAGCCTCGGGAGAATCCCAATGTTTCCGGGAAAAACTCCAACACGGCGCGACGGGCCATGCGTATCATAATCCATGGCGGGAGGGCGTGCGATGTGGAAGTCAAGTCAATCCGAATCCCCAGCCAATCGGCCGGTCTGTGGCCCCCTCACGCATCCTCCCGCGGGACCACCGCCCTCGGCGGTGCCCGAATCGCCGGCCGGCGAAGGGGGTGAGGCCCGCCTGGTCGAACGCGCCCGCGCCGGCGACGACCAGGCCTTCGCCACGCTGGTCCTCCGCTACGAGCGAAAACTGATCCGCGTCCTGGCGCGGCTGGTTCACGACGAAGAATTGGCCCGCGACCTGGCGCAAGAGACGTTCTGGAAAGTTTACAATCGGCTCGACCGGTTCGACACGACGCGACGGTTCGGCCCCTGGCTGTTCCGGATCGGCGTCAACCTCGGGCTCGACCAACTCCGTCGTCGCGAGGCCCCATCGACCTCGTCGATCGACCGGGTGGCGGACGACGATTGCCAGGCGTTCGACCTTCCCGACCCCGACCCCCGGATTCAAGCCGAACTGGCACAGGAGGTCCAGTTCATCTTGGAGAAGATCCCGGTGTCCTACCGCACGATCCTGGTGCTCCGGGACCTGGAAGGTTTCTCATCCGCGGAGGTGGCGGCCATCGTCGGACGCCGCGAGGCCACGGTGCGGTGGCGGCTGGCCAAGGCCCGCGAAGCTTTCCGCGAGCATTGGGAACGCCGACAGGAGTTGACGCGACGGGAGGTTAGGGATCATGGGCAATCCTCGATGTAAATGGGTGCACGACAACCTGCCGTTGCTAGCGGGCGGCGAGCTGGTGGGGCCGGATCGCCGGAAGGTCGAACGCCACCTGATCGGTTGCCCGGAATGCCGCCAACACCAAGCCGCGCTGGCCGACGCCGTGAGCGTCCTGCACGCCGTCGCGGCCCATCCCCCCGTCCGGCCCGACGCCCCCTCGCTCTGGCCCGCCCTGGAGCGGCAGATGCGCGAGTCGCGCCGACCCGCCCCGGTGCCGGTGCTCGCGTTCGCGTGGCCCCGCGGGGCGCGGTGGTCGCCCGTGGTCGGGCTGGTCGCTCTGGGGTTGCTTGCCGCGATCGGGGTGGCCGTCGAGTTGATCCGGTCGGACCCGCCCGCGACGATCAAGGCGGTGGTCCAGTCCCGCCCGGCCTCGGAGCCGGACATCGGTCGGTCCGTCACGGCCGCCCGACCGGAGCAAGCTCTCGACCTTCCGGCCGAGGGCCCGGATCCCGCCTCGAGCCGTGACCTGGTCCAGGCTCCCCGGGACACGCCGGTCGTCGAAAGCACCTCGTCGCGCAAGCTCGATTACGACCTGGACCGTGGGACGCCCATGTCCTTCGACACGCGCGACGCCCGCCAGCCCACGTATTGAGCGGCCCCGGCCGTCCCGAGGCGTGGATGCGGCGAAGCCCGATGGATTCGCCCCTCGAATTAGTGGGGCCGGCCCCATCGGGTCGCGTTTCGTGGCGGATCGGCACACGGATTGCTTTGCAGGGGTGTACGCCGCGGATATCGAGGCTCGACCCCCTCAGCAGTCGAGCAATTCACCGATCCAAC
>JAFANO010000424.1 GCA_019232645.1 Planctomycetaceae bacterium
CCCCTGGTTCGCGCGGCGCAACATCGCCCTGTTCGCCCAGAGCGACGGCATGCCCCGCTCGAAGATGGTCGAGGCGTTCAAGGCCGACGTCAACAGCGTGATCTTCGGCGCCGACAGCTTCTGGCAGGGGGTCGACGTGCCGGGCGAGGCGCTCTCGAACGTGATCATCGTCCGCCTGCCGTTCAGCGTCCCGAGCCACCCGCTCCTGGAGGCCCGGCTCGGCCTGACGGCCTGCGAGACGCTCCAGCTCGGGAGCCCCTTCGACTACCCGAATCAGGTGACGATCCACCTGCCGAAGGACCTGCCCGATCCGTCCGACCAGGCGGCGGAGTTCGAGCGCCGGGCGATCCGCGCGATCCCGTATTACCTGGAGATGACGCAGGGCAAGGCGTTCGTCCTGTTCACGTCGTACCGAATGATGGAGGCCGCCGTCCGCGCGCTGACCCCCTGGTTCGCCCGCCGCAACATCGCGCTGTTCGCGCAGAGCGAGGGGATGCCCCGCTCGAAGATGGTCGAGGCGTTCAAGGCCGACGTCAACAGCGTGATCTTCGGCGCCGACAGCTTCTGGCAGGGGGTGGATGTGCCCGGCGAGGCGCTCTCGAACGTGATCATCGTCCGCCTCCCGTTCAGCGTCCCGAGCCACCCGCTGCTGGAGGCCCGCCTGGAAGAGATCCGGCGCCGCGGCGGAAATCCGTTCGTCGAGTACCAGGTGCCCGAGGCCGTCATCAAGCTCAAGCAGGGGTTCGGCCGCCTGATCCGGTCGAAGACCGATCGCGGCATCGTCGTCATCCTCGACCCCCGCGTCCTGATCAAGCCCTACGGCCGGACCTTCCTGAGCTCCCTCCCCGACTGCCCCAGGGTCGTCGAGGTCCTGGATCGGGCCGCGGCGGACCGCTAACCCGAGTGGCACCCTCCCAAAACGGATGGAATTGGATTGGCTATTCTCAAGTGGACATTTCGGGACAGCAATGCGGTGGAGTGCATGAATCGCATGCTGCGAATGCACGAGTTGCCCGCCGACATGCCCAAAACTGGTTTCCACCCTTGCCGGTGATGGGAGGGACATGATAAGACTATAAGGACTGGCGAGGTCGATCATCACCCACGACCGACGCCATCGTCTCGTCAGACGCATGGCTCTCCTCGCGCTCCCGGGGACGAGCCAGGATCCCCCCCGCCATCGATGCCAATCGCCAGGGAGAAGCTATCGCCATGTCGAGCGCCGCTCGGTTTCTGGTCCGGCCTCGGTTGACGATGCTCGCGCTGGCCATGGCGCTGACGGTCGCGACGGCCCCGCTCCTCTCGGCCGACCTGCGTCCCGGCTATCGGCCCCCGGCTCATGCGATCCAGGGGGCTCGGATCGTCGCGGGGCCGGTGACGGTCCTCGACGTCGGGACCGTCGTCATCCGCAACGGCGTCATCGAGGCGGTGGGCCCGGCCGACAAGGTCGCCGTCCCCTTCGACGCCGAGACGATCGACGGCAGAGGGCTGGTCGTCTATCCCGGATTCATCGACCTCTACACGACCCTCGGCCAGCCCGCTGGCGTGGCCCGCTCCTCGACCGGCGCGGGCCAGACGTTCAATTATAGCGATTACGCCCTGGCCCGGACCCCGCCCGATAATCGCAACGGGCTGACCCCCGAATTCGAGGTCGCCTCGGTGATCGACCTCGGCGAGCCGGCCGCCGAGGAGCACCGGAGACTCGGCTTCACCGACCTGCTGTCGGCCCCCGCCGGGGCGATCGCGACCGGTCAGAGCGTCCTGGTGAGTACCAGCGGACTCCCGCGTCGCGAAGCCATCGTCCAGTCCCGGGTCGCGCTCCACATCAACCTCCGGCCGCCGTTCGAGCCAGCCCCTCCCCCGCGCGGCGACGAGCGTGATCAACCGGCCGCGCCTGCCCGCTCGCGGCCCATCGCACCGTCGTATCCGCGCGCCCTGATGGGCGCGGTCGCTCACCTCCGCCAGGCGATGCTCGACGCCGAGCACGAGCATCGCCTCCAGGCCGATGGGGCCGAACGGGTGTCGCCCCACACCACCTTCGACCCCGCGCTCCAGGTCCTCCATGCCGCCAGGGCCAAGGCCATCCCCGTCTGGTGGGAAGCGAACACGCGCGATGAGATCCACCGGGCGCTCGACCTGGCCGAGGAGTTCGGCACCACCGCCGTGATCGTCGGCGGGCGCGAGGCCGGCAAGGTCGTCGATCGCCTCAAGGCGAAGGACGTGCCCGTCATCCTCCGCCTCGACTTCCCCGACGAGCCCAAGGTCCCCTCCGAGGCCGAGTACCGCAGGCGCGACCTGGCCGACCGCGATGAACCTCTCAAGGCCCTCATCGAGCGGGCCGAGCGCTGGAAGGAGCGCGTCGGCACGGCGCAGGCCCTGGCAAAAGCCGGGGTCCGGTTCGCCCTCTCCACCGACGGGATTGCCAAGCGCGAGACGTTCCTCGCGCAACTCCGCAAGGCGATCGATGCCGGCCTGCCGCGCGAGGCGGCCCTCGACGCGCTGACCCGTCGCGCCGCCGAGATCGCCGGCCTCGACCGGTGGCTCGGCACGATCGAGCCGGGCAAGCTCGGCCACCTGATCGTCACGACCAGCCCTCTCGGCGACGAGTCGTCCCACGTCCGCTACGTCCTGCTCGATGGCCTCAAATTCGACCTGGAGAAGCCGGGCCCCTCCCGCAAGGCCGACCTCGAGAGGCATCCCAGGAGCGAAGAGGGGAAGCCCGGCGAGCCCGCCAAGCCCAAGGACGCTCCGAAAGTCGAGACGGCCCCCGCCACCCCGACTCCGCCCAAGGCCCAGGAAGATCAGCCCCCCCAGACGCCGTTCATCGACGTCGCGACCGAGTTCGAAAAGACCCGCCAGCCCCGGATTAAGACCGGCGGCAGCGTCCTGATCAAGGACGCCACCCTCTTGACCGTCTCCAAGGCGGGGACGATCGCCAGGGGCTCCATCCTGGTCAGGGATGGCAAGATCGCCGCGGTCGGGGCGGACGTCACCGCCCCGAATGGCGTCGCCGTGATCGACGCGACCGGCCTGGTGGCGATGCCCGGGATCATCGACACCCATTCCCACATCGCGATTCAGGGGGGAGTCAACGAGTATAGTCTCTCGATCGTCCCCGAAGTCCGCGTCAAGGACGTCGTCTCGGGGGATGACCCGGCTATCTATCGCGCCTTGGCCGGCGGCACGACCACCGCCCGGCTCCTGCACGGATCGGCCGACACGATCGGCGGCCAGGACGCCGTGATCAAGCTCAAACACGGCCTGCCGGGGCGCGACCTGATCATCAAGGACGCGCCGCAGGGGGTCAAGTTCGCGCTCGGCGAGAACGTCACGAGGCAGCCAGGCCGATTCCCCAACACCCGGATGGGCGTCGAGGCGACGATCGAGCGTGCGTTCCAGGAGGCCAGGGCCTATCAGGAGACCTGGAAGTCCTACGAGGCGGCCAAGGCGGCCGGCACCGCGCCTCCCCCCGCCCGTCCACGCCGTGACCTCCGCCTCGAGGCGCTGGCTGGGGTCCTCGACGGCTCCATCAAGATCCACTGCCACTGTTACCGGAGCGACGAGATCCTCATGCTCCTGAACGTGGCCGCGCGGCACGGCGTTCGCGTCCAGTCGCTCCAGCATGTCCTCGAGGGCTACAAGATCGCGGCCGAGATCGCGGCCCACGGCGCCAGTGCCTCGACCTTCTCCGACTGGTGGGCCTACAAATACGAGGCCAAGGACGCCATCCCCTACAACGCCGCGTTGCTGACCCAGGCGGGTGTCTCGGTCTGCATCAACAGCGACAGCGAGGAGCTGATCCGCCACCTCAACCTCGAGGCCGCCAAGATGGTGAAGTACGGCGGCGTGACCGAGGCGCAGGCGCTGGCGATGATCACGATCAACCCCGCGCGGGAGCTCGGGCTCGATCACCGCCTCGGCTCGATCGAGGTGGGCAAGGACGCCGACATCGTCTTATTCAACGCGCACCCGTTCGACGCCTTCGCGCGGTGCGAGCTCGCGCTGATCGATGGCGAGGTCTGGTTCCAGCGGCCCGAGAAGGACAACACGTTCGCCCCCCGCCCCGGCGACCATGCGACGATGCCCATGCCCGGCCGTGGGACGGAGTCGCGGAACCTCGAGATCCCCCAGAATCCGAAGGGGACCTACGCGCTGGTCAAGGCGACCCTCCACCCGGTCTCCGGCCCCGACATCGCCGACGGCACCCTCGTCATCGAAGGTGGCAAGATCACCGCCGTCGGCGGCCCCAAGACCCCGATTCCCCCCGCCGCGGATGTGATCGACGCCCAGGGCTTCGACATCTGGCCCGGCCTGATCGACGCGGGCACGAGGCTCGGCCTCTACGAGATCGGCAGCCTGAGCGAGACGCACGACGACGCCGACTCGGCGCAGTTCCAGCCCGAGCTCCGGACCAGCTCGGCGCTGTACACCGACAGCGAGCAGATCCCGGTGACGCGGGCCAACGGCGTCCTCATCGCCTACGTCCAGCCGGCCGGCGGGCTGATCTCCGGTCAAGGCTGCGTCATCGGCCTCGACGGCTTCGTCCCCCGTGAGCTCGTCCTGGCCGACCCCGTGGCCTTGAACGTCACGATCCCCCCGCGGATCTCCCGAGACCCCGATGCCCCCCGCCCACGGGGCGAGGGGCCCGACCCTCGGCAGCGGCGGCGGGAGCGGATCGAGTCCATCAAGGAGGAATTCCGCCGCGCCCTGGCCTATGACAAGGTCCGGGCCGAGGCGCAAGCCAGGCAGGCGCCCGCCCCCTACCCCGACCCCAGGCTCGTCGCCCTGGCCCCCTATGCCAAGGGGGAGCGACCCGTCATCTTCCGCGCCGACCATCGCGAGGAGATCCTCGACGCCCTGAAGCTGGCCCAGGACCTGAACCTCAAGGCGATCATCTCGGGCGGGGCCGAGGCCTGGAAGGCGGCCGACGCCTTGAAGACGGCCAACGTCCCCGTCCTCGTCGCCGGCACGCTCCAGCTCCCGGCCGGGCCGACCGACCCCTACGACGCCTCCTACGCCAACCCCGCGCGGCTGTTCGAGGCGGGAGTCGCCTTCGCCATCCGCTCCAACGGCCAGGGACCCGAGCAGGCGACCGCCGGCCGCAACCTGCCGTACGAAGCCGCCATTGCCGTCGCCTTCGGCCTGCCCGAGCCCGAGGCGCTGAAGGCCATCACCCTCAACCCGGCGAAGATCCTGGGCCTCGCCGACCAGGTCGGGTCGCTCGAGGCGGGCAAGCGCGCCAACCTGGTCATCACCGCCGGCCACATCCTCCAGCCGACGACCGAGATCAAGGCGCTCTTCCTCAACGGCAAGCCGCTCCCCCCCGAGAGCAAGCAGACCTTGCTCTACGCGCGCTATCGTCAGCACCTGGCCGAAGTCCAGATCGGCGCCTCCCCGCTCGGGATCGATCCCATGCCGGCCTCCCCTCTCGCCCCGTCGTCGCCCGTCCCCGCCTCGACCTCCGCAACAAACGCCAACCATGCCCAACCAGCGGGCGACCGGACCTCGGCGGGACGTCACTGATGCATGAAATGATGGACGGAGGACTTTTTGAGGAACCCCGACTCGCCGTTGGATCCCCGAAAGGATCCGGCTCGATCATTCATGAGCGACGCGGATGAGATGCAGCGGCGGGAGATTCTCGGGGCACGCGACGGGCGCGACGGCACGAAGTGGGCTCACCTGTGTCCGCAGGGCCAGGATGCCGATCAGATCCGCCAGCCTCTCGATGTGGTCTTCGCGGCTTACATAATCGGAGACGCCCATCCGGAACATCGCAAGCGCCTCCTCGGGCTGGTAAGACTCGCTCACTACTAGGACGGGGACCGGACGCGGCCGGATCGAGCTTCGCCGGAGCACGCTCGCGACCGTCCCATGATCGATCGACTCATCCAGGTGAACGACGACCAACCCCAGCCCGGCGCCCTCGATCAAGCACCCGGCTTCGTCCATCCCATCCGCGTGACGTAACCAAAGTCCATTTTCCGCGGAAATGCCTCGACGAGCCTCCCGGACGAGGGAGAGATCGCGCGAGATTATCAAGACTGTCGTATCAAACATCAGGAATTACTCCCGAAGATGTCCCGGCCTGACGTGTCGCCAAGCCTCGTTCCTTGAGAGCATCGGCTCTCGGGATCGAGGCGAAGGCAACCCTTCGATCCATGTGTCGAACCGCAGTATCCATCCCCTTCGGAGGTTCAACCCTCACACGCCGTCGAGTCCACCCGACCTCGGGCTGATGTCGTCCGAGGAAGAATCGGACCCATCCGAAGGCCCTCTTCATAATTCACCGGAATCCTATCAATTTCGCGACATTTCCGGAAAAAGAATTCCTTCCTGACGGGGACGATGGTTCCGGCGGAAAACATGCGTCAATAGCGAAGGAGATCACGACCCGGATGCGCGTGGACCGGCCCGAGACGCATCGGTTCTCCCTGGGAGGTCCTCGCTCTTTCCCAGGGCCTTGCTACGGTTCCTCCGGGAAGGGACGATCGGTGAAGATCTGAAGAGGGGCACCGACCCGAGTCCCGCATCTTTGGGAAGCGATGTCGGCGTCTTCCCCAGCAGAGAGACCGCCCAAGCCCGCGAGCGCGGCCTGGCGTGTTTGGCCATCGTCGGACCCGACCGGCCCCCGAATTCCGCTCCCTCAGCCTGCTTCGTTGGTTGCCCAGATCGCCTCTTTGGTCGCGCTAGGCCCGTGCCACGGGTCGCTCAATCTCGGGCTCGCCGGGGTCGGCGCGTGTCGGAGGTGATGAAGACGAGGGTCCCGATGGGCGATCTCGGTCAGACCGGACCTGCCGCGTACCCCATGACCTTCAAGTCGTGGGACCTTTCTGTTCGAGAAATTAAGAGGGTCCGTCGGTTTTCTTCGGGGAGATGAGGTCGGAAAACCCACGATACCCGCATCACCCGGAAACAAAGGAGGAGTGCGATGAGGACCAGGATGGTTGCCCCAGGCGTCCTGTGGCTTGCTAACGTGGTCGCGCTGGGGGCGGGGGAGCCTCCTAGGACGCCCGCCACGGATCCGAAACCGCAGGCCGGGGCGGCCATGCTCGAGGCCGACGCGAAGAAGCTCGGGCTGGGCGTCGCGGAATTGAAGCGGCTGCGTGAATTCGGGTTCACCGATTCGGAGATCCTCGATCAGACGTCCGGGAAGAAACGGACGGCCCGCCAGGTGATCACCGAACGCGAAGTCATCAACGACCTCGTGAAGGTCGTCGCCGACGTGAACGTCCGGGTCTCCCAGTTGCCCACGAAGCAGCAGCCCGCGGAACGTGAGGCGTTGTTGAAGGACGCCCTCGCGAAAGTCCGCCGCGACCACCGCACGAGCCGGGAGGAAATGCGTCGCATCCTGGCGGGCACGAACTTCCTCACCTCTGCCGAGTTGGATCGAGTCCTGGGGACGAGTTTCTTCGGTGTGGACGGGCTGAAGAGCGTCATCTTCAACGCCGAGGAAGAGAAGCACTGAGAGGCTGCTCGGCTCAGCTCTGAAAATACGCGTTCACGCGGCGTCTTGGTTCGGCTCGAGAATCACCCGATGCCCCATCCGTTCCAAGCGCTTCACGAGATCGCGTATCAGGCGTTCCGGGTTCAGGTTGTCCAAGTCGTCGGCTCCTACACTCTTGGAGACGGCTCCATCCTTGATCACATGGTAGATGATCGCCAAGGGCGTATGGCCGGTGGCGACCAAGGCGCGCTTCTTCCCCCGACGCCCCCCAGTCGGCGGAACTGCGAAGACAGGTACGTCGCTTTGGTGTGACTGGCCGCCCAGGCGGCTTGAGTCAACGTCCGCCGCAGCCAACGATTCCCCCGAAAGGTTCGGCCGCTTGGGGAAATGCCGGCGGATTGGTGGCTGCCCGGACAGACGCCGGCCCACGAACTGAGGTGCGCGGCGCTGGGAGAGGCCGTCAGATCATGGCCCAATTCCGCGATCAGATTCTCCGCCGTGCGAGGGTCCACCCCAGGAATGGTCATCAGCCACTGGATCGCTTCCTCGAACGGAGCGGTCAGCTCCGCGATCCGGGCGTTGAGCAGAGCGATCAGCAACCCCGTTGGCTGCAATTTTACACATCTTGGCAAATTTAGGTAGGAAGGGATCTATGGGTAACAACAATGCAAAGCGCCTCGTTTTTGTTAAGATAGGTAAAATAGCCGCCAAATGAGTTGCATCCGATCAAATCCGTTCTATAAAATAAGGACATCCAATCGTTCCAGGAGGGAGGGCCGATCGGGCCGAGAGATTCCGGCTCCGCGATTGATAGCGAGGCGGGGCATCTCGGGGGACTCCCGAGGCGCTCTGGAACGCCCGGACCGAAGGTTGCGAATCTTCGTATCGATTCCTTCTGATTGTGCGAGGTGGTGAGCGAGACCATCTGATGACGCACCGAGGTGAGTGTGCATCCCGCCCCCTGGTGGCGCGCAAGCTCCATGTCGAGCTGCTGGAGGACCGGCGCCTCCTCAGCGGACTGTGGCAACCCTCGGCCCCGCAACCGGCCCCGTTCGGGGCCGCGCCCAACGACTCCCTCTCACCCGGGCCGGCGATCCCCGGGCCGCTGGATCATGGCCTCGGACACCCATTCGATGCCCG
>JAFANO010000441.1 GCA_019232645.1 Planctomycetaceae bacterium
CCGGTCCGTGTCGAAGCGCATCTGGTCGGTCACGGTCCCGATGCGGACCACCCGGACGCCGAGCTCGCCGAGCTCCTCGCGGATCGCCCTGGCCTGGTCCCTCGGCAGCAGGGCCGCGAGGGCGTCGCCCAGTTGCAGGGCGTCGAGGGCCTCCGGCGAAGTCCGCTCCGGGATGGGCAGCTTCCGCGCGTAGGCCATGATCCCGTCGAGCATCGGCCGGGCCTCTTCCGGAGGCCAGGAAGTGGCCGGGATCCGCCGGATGGCCCGGATCGCGGCGTGGCGGTCCTTGTCGCTCCGGATGAACGGGGCCAGGGCCTTGAACGTCCGGGACTCCTCGCCGCGGACGGAGGTCAAGGCGTTCATCGCCGCGTGACGGATGGCGTCCTCCGGCCCGCTGCCATTGGTAGTGTCGTCCTTCCAGGCCGACTGGGCCAGCGACTTCGGCAGGGCATGGAGCAACGGCTCGGCCTTGGGGTAGAGGCTGGCGCGGAGGCCGGGGTCGCGGATCAGGGGCATGGCGTTCAGCAGGTTCTGCATCGCCTGGACGGAGCGGGTGCCGAGCTCCCAGGCCCTGTCCACGTTGCCGTCGGCCGCGACCAGGGCGATGTAGCCGAGCTGACGGGTCGCCGGCATGGTCGCGCCGGCGGCCATCCTCTCGAGCGCGCCGCGGACGCCGGCCAGCTCGGCGGCGTCGCGGCCGGTGAGCAGGCGGATGAGGTCGAAGACGACGCTCTCGTCCCGGGCGTCCCCCTGGGCGTCCTGGCCCTGGATGGCGTCGATCAGGACGTTCGGCTCGTCCTTGTTGTCGAGCCGGGCGAGGTCGGCCAGCGCCGCGCGCCGGTCCTCGTCGCGGACGCCCTTGCGGAAGAGCAGCTCCAGGTCGATCGCCCGGGTCCGCTTCATCTTCAGGAGCTCGTCGGTGCTCACGCCCCGGAGAAAGGACCGGGCGCCGGCGGCGCTGGTGAAGGCGATGGGCCGACCCTCGGAGACCGCCCTCTTCCAGAAGGGCTCGAGCGCCTTCATCGTCTCGCCGCGGACGAACTCGAGCGAGCCGTCCGACGGAGACTCGGTGGAGATCAGCGCGACCTCGACGGCCTCGGGGGCCGTGAAGAAGCTGGCGGCGCGGACCGCCTCGAGCCGGACGCGGGGGTGCGGGTCGGCGGCCAGCTTCTTGAGCAGCTCGAGCGCGTCGGGGACGCGGTCGCGCCAGTAGCAGAGCACGCGGGTGGCCGCGGCGCGGGCCCGGAAGTCGGGCGACCGGAGCATCCGCTTCAGCAGGTCGGCGTCGACGACGTTGTGGTACTGATGGACCCAGAGGGCCTCCATCATGTGGTGCTCGTGGTCGGGGTCGCTCGTGTCGAGGCCGCCGGCCCACGCGTTGACCGCGGCGATGACCTCGTCGGGGTCGCGCGACGCCAGCTCGATCTTGACGCGGTAGCGGACGCGGTCCTCCGGCTCCTTGAGCAGGCGGACCAGCGTCTCGATCGGCTCGCCGGCGATCTTGACGGGCGTCAGCAGCGGGCGGCCCTCACACGTGACGCGGTAGACGCGGCCGTGGCTGCGGTCGCGGCTCGGGTCGCGGAGGTGGTGCTGCATGTGGCCGATGATCGGGTTCTGCCAGTCGAGGAAGTAGATCGCGCCGTCGGGCCCGACCTTGATGTCCGAGGGGCGGAAGTTCGGGTCGGTGGAGGAGACGATCGGCTCGACCTCGCGGCCGACGAAGCTGGAGCCGTCGTCCTCGATCCGGTACTGGAGGATGCCCTGGAAGCCGATGACGTTGGCGACGAGCAGGTTGCCCTGGTCCTCCTCGGGGAAGTGCCGGCTGGAGAGCCGCTCGATGCCGGGGCAAGGGCGGGTGCGCTGCTGGTAGACCTGGGGCGGCCGGGCGTGCTTCCGGGGATAGTCCAGGTGGCCGGAGAAGAGGGCCCCGTGGTACGGAATGGCGCCGGTGCCGTCGGTGATGATGTCCTGGCCCCAGCGGTCGAAGACGTGGCCGTGCGGGTTGGCGAAGTCGTAGGCGACATAGACCTCGAACTTCTGCGCGACGGGCTCATACCGGAAGACGCCGGCGTCGACGTTCCGCCGGGGCGGGCCGTAGGGGGTCTCGACCTGGGTGTGGTGGAACGTCCCTTCCTGGAAGTAGATCGCCCCGCCCGGGTCGGCCTGGAAGCTGTTGGCGGTGTGGTGGGTGTCGGCCGTGTCGAGGCCCTCGAGCACGCGGATCCGGACGTCGGCCGTGTCGTCGCCGTTGGTGTCCTTCAGCAGGACGAGGGCGGGGGCCTGGGCGACCAGCACGCCGCCCCGGACGAACTCGAAGCCGGTCGGGTTGTGCAGGCGGTCGGCGAAGGTCTTGCATGCGTCGGCGCGGCCGTCGCCGTCGGCGTCCTCGAAGATCAGGAGCTTGTCGTTCATCTCCTCCTTGGGCTTCCAGTGCGGGTAGCTCGGCCAGGCCGCCACCCAGAGCCGGCCCCTGGCGTCGAACGACATCTGCACGGGCTTGGCCAGCTCCGGGAACTGCTTCTCGGAGGCGAAGAGGTTGACCTTCATCCCCCTGGCGACGGTCATCCGCGTGATGGCCTCGTCGCCGTCGAGGAAGAGATGCTCGCCGTTGGGCCCGGCGCCCGGCTTGTTCGTCCGGACGGGGATGAAGGGGGGCGTGTTGCTGTCGTCGACCTTCAGGTCGCCGCCCCGCGCCACCGCCCAGATCCGGCGGTCGCGGTTGGCGGTCATCACGTCGAGCACCTCCATCTCGCGCCGCATGACCACGCGGTTGGTCTGGCCGCCGACGAACTGGAGGTCGGCGCGGCCGCCGTGGATGGAGTAGCCGTCCGTCGTGCGATAGCGGTTGTACCAGGTGAAGTTCTTGTCGAGGATGGCCTGGCGGAGCCGCTCCAGCGCCCGGGGGTCGCGGGCCGGCTCGTCCGAGAAGAGCGCCTTGTCGATCACCCGGGCGAGCTCCCGGTCGCCGTCCGGGGTCAGGTGGATGCCGTTGATCGTCAGGGGCTTGGCCGCCTCGGCGAAGAGGGCGCGGGTGGGCCGGAACAGGTCCACGAAGGGGACGGCGTTGGCCCTGGCGACCTCGGCCATGGCGTCGGTGTAGAGGGCGATCCGCGTGTTATTCTCGGCGCCGTCGGGCAGGTTGCGGTCGTGCAGGTCCTCGTGGGCGATGGGCGAGAAGAGGACCAGCCGGGGCGCGCGCTCGCCGTGATACTTCTGCGCGCGCGTGGCCGTGATGAAGTCCTCGAGGTCCTTCTTGAACGCGGCGAGCCCCTCCTGGCCCTGGAAGGACTCGTTGTACCCGAAGAAGGCGAAGATGACGTCGGTCTCGGTGGCGGACAGCCACTGGTCGGGGGTCCCGAAGCCGGCCGCGCGGAGCCGGAGGGTCAGCTCGTCGGCGGAGAAGCCGAGGTCGCGGAGGACCAGGTCGTGCTTCGGGAACCGGCTGACGACGTAGGCCTCCAGCCAGCCGTCGTGCTGCATGCGATCGGCCAGCGTGTTGCCGATGATCGCGATGTGATCCCCGTGCCGGATCTCGAGTTTCGCGTCGGGACTCGCGGCGCCGGCGGGCGGGAGGGCCGGGCCGGCGAGGGTCGCGACCAGGGCCAGCGGCGCGAGGCGGGGACATCGAAGGAGGATTCGGCGAAGGATGCGCATGGGACCTGTCTCGGGCATCAAGGGCCGCGTTCGCGGTCGTGGCGGGTCTGTTTGTTCAAAGCCCGGGCTGCCGATGGCGAGGGCCCGGGATGAGTGGAACCGACCGACGGCAGTGGGTATGGGTCGTCGGCCCCGCAGGCAGGGCGAATCGATCTCGGGAGGACGAGGCGTTCCTCGCCCTGTTCCGCACAAGAGCATTAGACTCAACCCCACCCCTCCCGGCAAGCATCCAGATGTGGCCCGGGACGCAGTTTTCAGGCCCGAGTGCCCGCGCGAAGGGGACAGCGGAAGGCCCTGAACGATGACAGAACTCTCGGCCGGATGGGGAGTTCGATGGTCCCTCGGGGCCAGTCCTCCCGATCGTCCCGAAATCGGACGTCCTCGCAACCAGGGGCGCACACAACAGGCGCGATCGGTCCCGGCTTTACAGGTCCTCGCCCCTCGCCCCTCGCCCCTCGCCCCTTTACAGGTCCTCGCCCCTTATTCTTGGCGCA
>JAFANO010000458.1 GCA_019232645.1 Planctomycetaceae bacterium
GCCTCGCTCGAACCGGCGGACCGCTCGTAGTCCCGGCTGGTCCGCCGGTATCGGCCCAGCCAGGCGAACGTCCGCTCCACCACCCACCGCCGGGGCAACTTCACATACCCCTCCGACCCGGGGGGACGCCTCACTACCTCGATCCGAGAGCCGGCCGCACTCTCCACCAGCCACCCCTCGAGCCGGTGGTTGTGGTCCTTCGAGTCGGCCCAGAGCAACTCCAGCCGACTACGGTGCTCCGCGGTCAGGCGGGCCAGCACCTCGGGGGCGCTCGTCCCGTCGTCGGCGGAGGCCACCGTGACCACGACGACCAGGAGCAACCCCAAGGTGTCCACGAGGATGTGTCGTTTCCGCCCGGTGATCTTCTGGCCCCCGTCGGAGCCTCGGTCGTCGGCGATCGCGGTCGCCTTGACCGTCTGGCTGTCGAGGCTCCCGGCGCTGGGGCTCGGCTCCTTGCCGACGGCCACGCGCACCCTCCGACGCAAGGCATCCATGATCCCCTGCCAGGTACCGTCGCAGCGCCACTGAGAGTAGTAGTCGTGCACCGTGCTTCGGGGCGGCAGGTCGTGGGGGAGCATGTCCCACTGGCAGCCGGAGCGGTTGAGATAGAAGATGGCGTTGAGCACCTCCCGTATCTCGACCGTGCGGGGCCGGCCGACGGTGTTGACGGGGATCAAGGGCTTGATGATCTCCCACTGCTCGTCGGTGAGGTCGGAGGGGTAGGGCTTACGCATCGTGGCCTGTCCTTGTGTGAGTGTGTCCTGCGGACCTCCTGGAAGGATAACAGTTTACGAGATTTCCCGATTGCCGGATAGCCTCTGAGAGTCTGTCCCAGAAGGGGAACATCAGGGGGTTGAGCATCGTAGAAATGGGATGAGAACGCACCACTACCCCAGCGACGTCACCGATGCCCAGTGGGACTTGATCGAGCCGCATCTCCCGCCCGAGCCCGGCGGCGGCCGGCCTCGCAAGACCAAGATGCGGGATGTCCTGGACGCCATCTTCTTCATCCTCCGCACCGGCTGCCAGTGGCGCTACCTGCCCGGCGACTTGCCCCCCAAGAGCACCGTCTGGCGCTACTTCGACCGGTGGCGGTCCGACGGCACCCTCGACACCATTCACGACCTCCTCCGCAAGAAGGTCCGCACCCGGGAGAAGCCATACCATCCCCGCACCTCGGTGAGTGTCGACAGCCAGTCGATCGATACGACCTCCGGGGGCGAGCAGCGGGGGCGGGACAACGCCAAGAACGTCGACGGGCGGAAGCGCCATATCGTCGTCGATAGCATGGGGTTGCTCCTGGCCGTGCTGGTGACGGCCGCCTCCGTCGACGATGCGGCGGCGGCTCCGGTCCTGTTCGCCCGGCTCGACGGCCAGCCGATGGGCAAGGTCGTGCGGATGTACGCCGACTCGAAGTACCACAACTTCAAGCTCTATGAATGGGTCGCCGAGCATGCGCAGTGGGACCTGGAGATCATCCGCCGCCCCGAGGGCAAGCGGGGGTGGGTGAAGTTGCCGATCCGGTGGACGGTGGAGCGGACGTTCGCCTGGCTGGGCCGGTGTCGTCGCCTGAGCAAGGACCGGGAGAAGAGCGTCCTGTCGTCGGAGTCATTCATCAAGCTGGCAATGATCCAGTTGATGCTCCATCGCCTTGAGCCCTCGGATGTGGACGCCGAGTTCCGTTATCCAAGACCTGTGGCAGCCTGACGCCCCTTATGGGACAGACTCTTATACGCATTCCGGAAAAATTCTGCCCCTCTGGCTCCCACCACGTTGACTTGGCAGGATGAGGCGAACGATGCTCAACCCCGGGAGTCTCACCCGTGCTCGTCGCCGATCATCATACCTTGGACCAACTCCAGGTCCTGGCCGACGCCATCCCCCAGAAACGCTTCTGGAAGCGAGTCCAGACCATCCTCCTCGCCAAGCAAGGATGGACCGCGACCCACATCGCTCACAGCCTGAGCTGCTCGATCCGCGCCGTCAAGAACTGGGTCGCGCAGTACAACCTCGGCGGCATCGAAGCGCTCCGCGAACGCCCCCGCACCGGACGACCGCGACGCCTGGACCCGGAGCACTACCCCCAGCTCAAGCAGCGGCTCGACGCCCCTGCTCGGCCCGAGGATGGAGTCTGCACCCTCCGCGCCGCCGATGTCCGCCGAATCCTCGAACGCGAGTTCGGGGTCCTGATGGGCCGCCAGGCCGTCTACGACCTGCTCCACCGCCTTGGCTACAGGGATCTGATGCCGCGGCCCCACCACGATGAGGCCAACCCGGAGGTCCAGGAGTTCTTCAAAGAGATCGTCGTCGAGCAGATCGACGCCATCGCCGCCGATCTTCCCGCGAAGGACGTGCGGGGCTCCTTCCAGGACGAGGCTCGATTTGGCACCCAGGGGACGATCACCCGGGTCGGGGCCCGCAAGGGGTCGCGGCCCCGGGCGGTGCGGCAGAACGGCCGCAAGTGGCTGTACGTGCTGATGGCCGTCTGTGCCAGCACG
>JAFANO010000613.1 GCA_019232645.1 Planctomycetaceae bacterium
GGTCCGGGGTGGCGGACGGCAACGTCCCCGTCGTCGTGGCGACGTCCCGGAAGCTTCGGGGGATCCTCAGCCCGCACATCGACTTCTACCGCGGCGGGCCGGTCTACACCTGGTCTTACAAGGAGCTGGTCGAGCAGTCCGACGCCGACACCTTTATCATCTTGGGCGTGGCGCATCAGTATTGTCGCAACCGGTTCGCCCTGACCCGCAAGGATTTCCAGACGCCGCTGGGGCTGGTGCCGACCGACCGGGCCTACGTCGAGAAGATCGCCGCGCTGGCGGCCCGCGACCTGTTCGAGGATGAGCTTTCGCACCGGACCGAGCATTCGATCGAGTTCCAGGTCGTCTTCCTGCAATACTTGCTGGGGGGCCGGCGCGAGTTCTCGATCGTCCCGATCCTGGTCGGCTCGTTCCACGACCTGATGGAGGCGGAGATCGACCCGATCGAGGCGGACGAGGTCCGCAGGTTCGTCGAGGCGCTCCGCGCGGCCGAGTCGGCCAGCGGCAAGAGGGTGGTCTACATCGGAGGGATCGACCTCTGCCACGTCGGTCCGGAGTTCGGCGACCCGGAGCTGCTCGACGGGGCGACCCTCGACCAGGTCCGGATGTTCGACCAGGCGATGCTCGACCGCGCCGCCGCGAGCGACCCGGCGGGCTGGTTCGGCACGGCCGCCCGCGTCGGCAACCGCTGGCGGGTCTGCGGCCTGGCGGCCACCTACACGATGCTGCACGCGATGGGCCCGTCGCGCGGCCGACTCTTGAAGTATGACCAGGCGGTGGACGACCGTCGGACCTGCTGCGTCAGCTTCGCCAGCCTGGCCTTCGATTCGTCCGACGCCGACGCCGACACCGATGCCGAGGTCCACTCCCGTGCCTGAGACCCCCACGTCCGACGTCAGGGCAGAGGCCGCGACGACAGGTCCGCCCTGCCCGTCTCCCGCTCACTTCCGCGTCGAGGCGGAGGCCTACGACCGCCGCGCCGAGGTCGGCCGCTGGGACGGCCCGCGCTACCGGATGACCTACCGGGTGCTCGGCCAGGGCCCCCCCTTGATCCTGATCCCCGGCATCGCGTCGACCTACCGGGGCTACACGCTGACCCTGAACCAGCTCTCCGAGCGGTTCCGGACGATCCTCTACGACTATCCGGGTGAGGATCCCGACGACGGCGCCAGGCTCCGCCAGATCGGCCACGAGCACTTGGTGGACGATGTGTTCGGGCTGATCGAGCACCTGAACCTCGGCCGGGTGTTCCTGGTCGGGCTCTCGTTCGGCGCGACGATCACGCTCCGGGCGCTGCACCGCGAGCCGCGGCGGTTCCCCAAGGCGGTCGTGCAGGGGGCATTCGCCCATCGCCGGTTCACCCCCGCCGAGCGCCTGGCGCTGATCCTGGGGCGGCTGGTGCCGGGAACGATGTCGCGGCTCCCCCTGCGGAAGGCGGTCCTGTCCTACAACAACAAGCCCGAGTTCCCGGCGATCCTGGCCGACCGCTGGCTCTACTATCTCGACGAGAACGGCCGGACGCCGATCGCCTCGCTGGCGCATCGGGTCGACCTGCTCTCCCGGCTCGACCTCCGGCCGATCCTGCCCGCGATCGCCACTGAGATCCTGCTGCTGCACGGCAACGAGGACCGGATCGTCCCCCGCCGGAGCTTCGAGGAGTTGCAAGCGGGGCTGCCGAAGGCCCAGGGCCTGATCATGCCCCAGGTCGGCCATCAGCCTCACTACACCCACGCCGAGGCGCTGGCGCGGGTCATCGCCGACTGGCTGCTGCCGTGCGCGCCCGGCGGCTGCCCGAGCACGCCGAACCCGTAACCGACCCGGGCCTCGGCGCCGGGATCGCGGCGCCCTCGACGAGGGGACGATCCGTGGCGGCATCCCTGGCCGACGGGTAGAATGCGAGCCGGCTGTCAGATACCGGATTCATCTGGATCGGATCGGGGGGCTCAATCTTGGGGGAATCGCGACCGAAGCTGGTGATCGTGGGGATCGGCGACGACGGGATGGCCGGGCTGACCGAGTCGGCGCGGCGGATCATCGCCGAGGCCGACGTGGTCCTGGGCGCGCCGGCGATGCTCCGGCTGCTCAACGAGGCCCCGGCCCGGAAGGTGCCGCTCGACCCCGACATGCCGACCGCGCTGCGGCAGGTCCGCGAGGCGCTGGCGGCCCGCCGGCCGGTGCTGGTCAGCACCGGCGACCCGCTCTTCTACGGCGTGGCGCGATATCTCTGCGACCGCCTGGGCAAGGACCAGTTCGAGGTCGTCCCGCACGTCAGCAGCATGCAACTGGCGTTCGCGCGGGTCAAGGAGAGCTGGGAGGACGCCTATCTGACCAACCTCGCCGGGCGGCCGCTGGAGGCGATCGTGGACCGGATCCGGACGGCCGAGAAGGTGGGGCTGTTCTCCAGCGACGAGCACCCGCCGTCGCGCCTGGCGCGGGCGCTGCTGGACCGGGGGATCGATTACTTCCGCGCCTATGTCTGCGAGAACCTCGGCTCGCCCGACGAGCGGGTCACGCAAGCCGAGCTGGTCGACCTGGAGGCGATGGAGTTCGACCCGCTGAATGTCCTGATCCTGGTCCGCAAGCCGAACCGCCCCGACCGGGCGAGCCGCTCCGGCCGCTATCGCCTCTTCGGCAACGCCGACGACGCGTTCGCGCAGACGCTGCCCAAGCGGGGCCTGATCACCCAGGCCGAGGTCCGCTCGATCGCCCTGGCGCAGCTCGACATCCGGCCGACGAGCGTCGTCTGGGACGTCGGCGCCGGCTCGGGCTCGGTCGCCATCGAGGCGGCGCAATTGGCCCACCAGGGGATGGTCTTCGCGGTCGAGCCCGAACCGGCCGACGTGGCGCTGATCGAGGCCAACGCCGAGGCGTTCGGCGTGCCCAACGTGCGGCCGGTCACGGGCCGCGCCCCCCACGTCCTGGCGTCGCTGCCCGAACCCGACGCCATCTTCATCGGCGGGACCGGCCGGCAGGTGGACCCGGTCCTCAGCGCGGCCTTCGCGCGACTCGCCCCCGGCGGGAGGATGGCCGTCAACGTCGCCACCGTCGACGGCCTGGCGACCGCCCACCACACGCTCAAGAAGCTCGCCGGCGAAGTCCGCCTCTGGAACATCAGCATCGCACGGGGCATCGAGCAGATGGACCGCGTCCGCTTCGAGGCCATGAATCCGACATTCCTCCTGGCCGTGACCAAGATCGACGAGGTCGCCGATTGACGGCGGGTTGACCACTTCAAAAAATCTTCGAATTACCGGCCCAATTTTCGGCCGTCCGTTGTGGCAAGTCGGCTGCGGGCGGTATACTCAGAAATCGGAGGATGGTGTCCTCCCCGGCGCGACCGTGAAAGAAAGGGCAGCATGGCCGATGCTGGCGACGTCGAGCTGGACCTGATCGCCGTCGGTGCCCACCCCGACGACGTGGAGATCGCCTGCGGTGGGACCCTGGCCCGGCTGGCTCGCAAGGGTTATCAGGTCGGGATCGTGGACCTGACCGACGGTGAACCCACGCCGGCGTCGCCCGGCCCTGACGTCCGGCTCGCCGAGGCGCGACGGGCGGCCGAGATCCTCGGGGTCGCGGTCCGGATCAACCTAAACCTGCCGAACCGTCGGCTCTTCGACGGCTTCGAGGCCAGGATCGCGCTGGCCAAGGTGTTCCGCAGGCATCGTCCCAAGATCGTGCTCGGCTTCGGCGGCAAGACCGTCCTGGCCTCGCCCGACCATTACCAGGCCATGCTGATCACCGACGCCGCCGTCTTCTACAGCCGCCTGACGAAGTGGGATGAACATTTCGACGGCCTGCCGGTACACACGGTCGTCAACCAGCTCGGTTTCCCGATCGCGTTGCATGGTTTGGATTTGCCCGAGGCATCGGGTTACATCGTGGCCGACATCGGCGGCACGCTCGCCGTGAAGCTGGATGCGGTCCGGGCGTATGCCACCCAGTTTCCCGCCGCCAAGGCGGGGATCTTTGGCGCTATCGAGACGATGAATCGCCATCACGGTCTGACGGCGGGATTCGAGGCGGGTGAACTGTTCATGACCTATCGCACGGTGGGGGTTGATGACCTGATCCGCTGGGCCAGCCCGGCGCACGCGCGGTCGTGAGCGGTTCGACGGCTCGGGGCCGCGCCTCGGGTCCCGTGACGGTGTTCGACGCTGAGCAAAGGGCCGCCGAGGTGACTTGGTATTTGCGGCTGAGGAATCTGATGCGAGACTTCTTCGGGTCGACCCCTCCGCCGCGCGATCTGGCCAAGACGGAGGATTCCCCCGTCGTCGCGCCCACGCTGACCCTGCTCCCCGGCTGCCTGCAGCTGCGGGTCGGTGTCTTCTCGACCACAGGCCGCTATCGCGAGCACAACGAGGACAACTATTTCGTCCCGGGGCGGAAGTCCGTCCGGGCCGACCTTCCCTCGTCCGAGTCCAGCGGCGAAATGGCCGTGGCGTCCACCCTCGACACCTGCAACCTCTTCATCGTGGCCGACGGCATGGGGGGGCAGCAGGCGGGCGAGCAGGCCAGCGGGATGGCCATCGAGATCATCCCCCGCGCCATCGACAAGCGGCTCCCCCCCGGGGAGACCAGCCCCAAGGCCATCCAGACGGCGATTCGCGAGGCGGTCGCCGAGGCGAACCAGGAGATCCTCGGCTCCTCGGGCGCGGTCCCCGAATTCTCGAGCATGGGGACGACCGTCGTCCTGACCCTGTTCCGCAACGACCATGTCTACGTCGCGGGGATCGGCGACTCGCGTGCCTACCGGCTCCGGGGCGAGCACTTCGAGCAGTTGACCAAGGACCACTCGCTGGCCGACGCGTTGGTCGACGCCGGGACGATCACCAAGGAAGAGCTCCCCAATCACAAGTTCAAGAATTATCTGTACCTGTATCTCGGCAGCAGGGACGCGCGGGGCGGCCCCGAGGACGTCCGCGTGCTCGACATCGCGCCGGGCGACCGGTTCCTGCTGGCCACCGACGGGCTGACGGGCGTCGTCCACGACGACGAGCTGAAGCGGGTCCTCCAGACCTGCGACGACCCGCAACGCGCCGCGAGGGTCCTGACCGACCTGGCGCTGGCCAACGATTCGAAGGACAACATCACCTGCCTGGTCATCCATGTGATCAGCGGCGCCGGGGCGGCGGCCGCGGGGGGGGCGA
>JAFANO010000615.1 GCA_019232645.1 Planctomycetaceae bacterium
TTTGGGAACCGACCCGAACAGAGGGGAGTTCACGACTCTCACTCAGCTTACGCTTTTCCCCTCCCTCGGGTGTAGCCCTAGTTCCGAACATCTCCGCAAGATATTGTCGCCAAATGGGTTGCGAACACCGTTATTCGAATTTCGGTGTGCAAATTGGCACCGATATCTCATGCGGCGTATGAACTTACAGCGCGAAATTCGCGCGAGATGTGCGGAATGTCCGAAACCGGAATATGCCCCAGAACGGCTCGGCCGGGTGGCATGCCCACGTCTTCGTGGGCATGTTCGTAAATCTTTGGCTCGCGACAACATGCCTACGAAGACGTAAGCATGCCACCCAACTAACCATCCATTAATAATGAATTGTAACGGGCATTGCCCACCCGACGAAGGAGTCGGGCGGCATCATCGGAGATGGGAATCAGGTCTGCACCGGCGTTGTGTCGGCCGGGACGGGATAGTCGCGCATGAATTCGCGGATCTCGTTCCGGACGCGCTCGGCCAAGGCGACGTCGTCGGGGTGGGACAGGACGGCGACGATCCAGGCGGCGACCTGGCGGATGGCGTCCTCGCGCAGGCCCCGGGTCGTCAAGGCGGGGGTGCCCATCCGGATGCCGCTGGGGTCCATCGGCTTGCGGGTGTCGAACGGGATCAGGTTCTTGTTCACCGTGATCCCGGCGCGGCCCAAGGCCGACTCGGCGATCTTGCCCGTCAGGCCCTTGGAGGTCATGTCGATCAGGATCAAGTGGGTGTCGGTCCCGCCCGAGACCAGCCGGAAGCCGGCGCGGGCCAGCTCCTCGGCCAGGGTCCGGGCGTTGGCGATGATCTGCGCGGCGTGGGCCTTGAACTCGGGCCGCAGCGCCTCGCCGAAGCAGACGGCCTTGGCCGCGATGACGTGCATCAGTGGGCCGCCCTGCAGGCCGGGGAAGACCGCCGCGTCGAGCTTCTTGGCCCACTCCTGCTTGCAGAGCACGATCCCCCCGCGCGGGCCGCGCAGGGTCTTGTGGGTGGTCGTCGAGACGAAGTCGGCCACCGGCACCGGGCTGGGGTGCTCACCCGCCGCCACCAGGCCCGCGATGTGCGCCATGTCCACGAAGAAGACCGCCTCGATTTCGCGCGCCGCCTCGGCGATCCGCTCGAAGTCGATGATCCGGGGATAGGCGCTGGCGCCGGCCAGGATCAGCTTGGGCCGGTGCTCGCGGGCCAGCGCGTCCAGGCGGTCGTAGTCGATCCGCTCGGTCTTGGGGTCGACGCCGTAGCCGGTCGTCGGGTACCAGCGGCCCGAGAAGTTAAGCTTCATCCCGTGGGTCAGGTGGCCGCCCTGCGCCAGGTCCATCGCCAGGACCGGGGCGCCGATCTCCAGGCAGGCGAAGTAGACCGCCTGATTGGCCGACGCGCCCGAGTGCGGCTGCACGTTGGCGTGCTCGGCGCCGAAGAGGGCCTTGGCGCGGTCGATGGCCAGTTGCTCGGCCTGGTCGACGTACTGGCAGCCGCCGTAGTACCGCCGGCCGGGCAGGCCCTCGGCGTACTTGTTGGTCAGGACCGAACCGACGGCCTCCATCACCGCGGCGCTGGTGTAGTTCTCCGAGGCGATCAGCTCCAGCTCATCCCGCTGGCGACGCTCCTCCGCGCGGATGGCCTCGTAAATCTGGGGGTCGCTCTCTCTGAGGATGTCCATGGCGGCAACTCCGGGGCGGGCGGTGGGATCGGGGAGGACGTCTCGAACCGAAGGATCATCCCATCACGAGTCTTTGCCGGGTGGCGTCCACCGCCACTGGTAGCGGAGGCGCTGGGTGAAGGTCGTGGGCTGGAGCCGGGCGAGCGCCTGGACCCGGGCGGCCTGGCGGCCGGCCTCGGCCAGGGCGACGGTGTCCGGGCCGCCCTCGGTGGTGAACTCGAGCCGGCCCTGGTCCAGGGGTCCGCCCCCCCAGACGACCCGGTCCGGGCCGGCGTCGAGCAGCGCGCCCGAGCCGAGCCGGACGAGGTACGTGGCGGCCAGGACCGCGATCGGGGCCCGGCAGCGGTCGGCGACGTCCACGTCGATCACAACGCCGGCGCCGGGGCCGTCCCCCTCGCGGCGGGCGGTGACGACCGCCGAGAAGTGGTGCGGCACCGACATCCCGGTCAGGAGCATGCGGACGCCCCCGGCGCAGGCCTGGGGCTGGACCGCCTGGTACGACGGGCTGACCACCCGCGCCGGGTCGCCGCGGTCGGGGTCCGACTCGACCGCGCAGGCCACTTCGAGCAGGTCGCGGCCGGCTTCGCCGCCGACGGCCAGCGCGTGGGTCCAGCGCGCGCCGAGGGTCGCGAAGGTCAGGCGAAGGCCGGGGGCGACGATCGAGCGTCGGTCCTCGGCCTCCTCGAGCTGGATTCCGCGGTGCGTCGTCGCGCGCGGGTCCTCGCCGATCACGACGTCACCGCCTCGCCCCCCCCCTTGGACAGCCTCCAGCGGAGGTATGCGTCGATGAAACCGTCGAGGTCGCCGTCGAGCACCGCGCGCGGGTTGCCGACCTCGTGGTCGGTCCGGAGGTCTTTGACGAGCTGGTAGGGCTGGAGGACGTACGAGCGGATCTGGCTGCCGAAGCTGATCTCGCCCTTCTCGTCGTACTTCTTGGCGTAGTCGGCCTCGCGCTTCTCCTCCTCCATGCGGATCAGCTTGGCCTTGAGCAGCGCCAGGGCGTTGGCGTCGTTCTTGTGCTGCGACCGCTCGCTCCGCGACTCGGCGGCGACGCCCGTGGGGAGGTGGGTGTAGCGGACGCCCGACTCGGTCTTGTTCTGGTGCTGGCCGCCAGGGCCGCCCGAGCGGAAGACGTCGCGCTTCAGCTCGTCGTCGCGGAGCACGATGTCGATCGCCTCGTCGACCTCGGGCAGGACGTCGACCGAGGCGAACGACGTCTGACGCCGGCCGGCGGCGTCGTACGGGCTGATCCGGACGAGGCGGTGGACCCCCGACTCGCCCCGGAGATAGCCGTAGGCGTACTCCCCTTTGATGTGGACGGTCGCGACCTGGATGCCCGCGGCGCCCCCTTCCTCGCGGTCGGTGATCTGGGTGGCGAAGCCCTTGGACTCGGCCCACATCAGGTACATCCGCAGGAGCATCTCGGCCCAGTCGCACGCCTCGGTCCCGCCGGCGCCGGCGTGGATGGTCACGAAGGCGTTGCAGTGGTCGTTCGGCCCGCCGAGCATCGAGCGCAGCTCGAACGCCTCGAAGTCGTGCAGCGCCTTGGCGTAGGCGCCGCGGATCTCGTCGTCGAGCTCGCCGTCGCCCGACTCCTCGGACAACTCGAGCGACGCCTCCAGGTCGTCGGCCTGGCGGCCCAGCTCCTCGAACGGCTTGAGCACGGCGTTGAGCGACTTCAGCTCCTGGATGGTCGCCTTGGCCTTCTCCTGGTCGTTCCAGAAGGTCGGGCCGTTCATCTCCCGCTCGAGCGCGTCGCGGCGGGTTTCTTTATCGCCCAAGTCAAAGAGAGTCTCGCAAATGGACGATCCGGTCGATCACGCTCTTGGCTGCCCGCTTCAGCTCGATATCCACGGCGATTAACCCCCTCGATCGCTTCTCGGAACAGATGGAAGAGTTGCCCGAAACGCATCGCCATTTTCTTCGTCGTGACGGCGATGGTTGTGCGTGAGGCGCACCCCGATGATTTAAATATTACGCGTTCCAGAGATTTCGTGCACTCTGTCCGGATCTCGCATTCGAGAAGACGAATTCGAGATGACGAATTCCGGATTCCGGATCTCGACTTTCGGTCGTGTCCTACGCAAATTGGAGCGGCTTGT